>DASROK010000396.1:0-12908 GCA_035646915.1 Gemmatimonadaceae bacterium | reverse complement strand
CCGACCGGCTTATCGAAGCCACCGGCATGCTCCAGAAGCGCGAGATGAAGGAGCAGGTCCTCGATACACTCGATCTCGAGAGAGAAAGAGGAATCACCATCAAGCTCAATGCTGTCCGCATGACTTATCAGTCAAGCGACGGCGGATCGTACGAGCTGAACCTCATCGACACCCCGGGCCACGTGGATTTCACTTACGAGGTCTCGCGCTCCCTTGCAGCATGCGAAGGAGCGATTCTCGTTGTCGACGCGTCGCAGGGAATTCAGGCGCAGACTCTTTCCAATCTCTTTCTCGCACTCGATGCAGGGCTCGAGATCATTCCTGTTCTGAACAAGATCGATCTTCCCGGAGCTGAACCGGAAAAGCGAAAGCAGGAAGTGCACGATCTTCTTGGCGTCGATCCGGATGACATTCTGATGGTGAGCGCAAAAGAAGGAATCGGCATCAGGGAGCTGCTCGAGCAGGTCGTGAAGAAGGTGCCGGCTCCAACTGGAAATCCAGACGGCCCGTTGCGCGCTTTGATTTACGACTCGTATTACGACCGGTACCGCGGTGCCATTCCGAGCGTTCGCGTTGTCGACGGAACTATCGAAGTGGGAACGAAAATCACATTCGGCGCGAGCGAATCGGTCTACGAAGTTGCGGAGGTTGGATACAATCAGCTTCGGCAGGTGAAAACCGGTTCACTCGGTCCGGGTGAAGTCGGCTACGTCGTTGCGAACGTCCGGTCTGTCAAGGAAACGCGCGCAGGCGACACGATCTTCGATGCAACCAATCGCGCACCGCAGGCATTGCCTGGCTATCGCGACGTGCGCTCGTTCGTATTCGCCGGTATTTACCCCACCGATACTCAGAATTACGAAACACTGCGTGATGCGCTCGAGAAACTTCAGCTCAATGATGCATCGCTGCACTACGAGCCGGAAACATCGACAGCACTGGGTTTCGGATTTCGCTGCGGATTTCTTGGGCTGCTGCACATGGAGATCGTGCAGGAGAGACTCGAGCGCGAGTACGAGCTCGATCTCGTCACGACTGTCCCGAGTGTAGAGTACAAGGTCTATCGGACCGACGGGCAGATGCAGCTCATCGAGAATCCTTCGCTCATGCCGCCGGCGACTGTCATCGACAACGTCGAGGAGCCGTACGTAAAAGCACGAATCATGGCGCCCTCCGATTACATCGGTCCGATCATGACGCTCGGCACCGAGCGGCGCGGCGTGTACAGGAACATGACGTACCTCGATCAGTCGCGCGTCGAATTCGACTGGGAATTCCCGCTGGCCGAGATCATTCTCGATTTCTTCGATCGGCTGAAAACAATCAGCCGGGGATATGCGTCACTGGACTATGAGATGCTCGAGTACCGTGTAAGCGACCTGGTCAAGCTCGACATGCTTATCAACGGAGATCCGGTCGATGCATTTTCCGTCATCATTCATCGCGACAAAGCTTATGAATGGGGACGCAAGATCGCCGACAAGCTGAAGGAGCTGATCCCCCGCCAGTTGTTCGAGGTTGCGATCCAGGCAGCAATCGGGCAGAAAGTAATTGCGAGAACCACTGTGAAGCCGCTGCGAAAGGATGTTCTCGCGAAATGCTATGGCGGTGACATCACCCGCAAGCGCAAGCTTCTGGAGAAGCAGAAGGAAGGCAAGAAGCGCATGAAGCAGGTCGGAGCAGTCGAGATTCCTCAGGAGGCATTTCTGGCAGTGCTCCAGGTCGACTAGGTGTGACTTCGCTCGTTGTGCAGACGAGCTTTCTCGGGGACATCGTCCTCACGACGCCGCTGATCGCGGAGCTTGCGAAGCGCGGTGCGGTGGATGTCATCACCACTCCCGAAGGCGCCGGCGTCCTCAGCAATCATCCGGCGATTCGCAACATCATGGTCTACGACCGCCGCGATGCGGACAAAGGCATTGCCGGATTCGCGCGCACGGTTGGACGAATTCGTCACGCTGGCCTTTACGGCTCGCTCGATTCCACGCGCGCGCCCAGTCTCAACGAGTTCTACGAGACTGCATATCTCGCGCAGGGCTCCTATCGAAGCGCGCTGCTTGTCGTCTCGGCGGGAGTGAAAAACCGCATTGGCTTCAATACTTCCGAAGGAAGAAAGCTTTACACCGAACAGGTGGAATACCGGTTCGACAGACATCACGCCGAGCGACTGTGGTATTTGTCGATGAGCGACTGCGCCGATCCTCCAACACGCGAGCAAGTCCGGCCGCGATTGTATCCATCTGCTGACGACGACCGTACGGTGGAAGCGCTGATGAGCGAGAAGCTCGTAAACCCTGGCCGCCCATTCGTTGCACTTGCACCCGGCAGCGTATGGGGAACCAAGCGATGGCCGTTCTATCCGGAGCTTGCAGTCAAGCTTGTCGACCAGTTCAACATCGTCGTGGTCGGCGGCAGCGCTGACGCCGAGGCTGGCGATGTGATCGTGGCGCAGCTTCCCGAAGGATGCGGAGCCAACGCCGCAGGACATGTCGGGATACTCGGCTCGGCAGCAATTATCGGTCGAGCCGAGGCTCTCGTCACCAACGATTCAGCGCCCGAGCATCTCGGTTCGGCGATGGACACTCCAACGATCGTGATATTCGGGCCGACGAGTCCGGCTTTCGGATTTGGTCCGCTGGCACTCGGGTCACAGATTGCCGGTGTCGATGGACTGGACTGCAGGCCGTGCGATCATCATGGTCCGCACATCTGCCCGCTTGGACATTGGCGCTGTATGCGCGAAGTTTCCTCTGACTACGTGTTCGGCCTTATAACGCAATCACTTCAGGAGCGAGCTCAGGCGTGACTGTACGAGAGCAGTTCATTGTGGGCATCGATCTTGGCGGGACGAATATCGCTGCCGGCGCAATGCCGACCGACGGCACTCGCGAGATTGCGATGCGCATGATCCCGACGCTTTCCGAAAACGGTGCAGAAGCGGTTGTTGACCGGATCGCTGCTCTCATCGAAGACGTAATTCGCGAGACGCAAAACGAGACCGGGGCGGAGCGCAGCGATTTTCTCGGAGTGGGCATAGGCTCCCCGGGCCCTCTCGACAGGGCCCGGGGAGTCGTCATCGTCACTCCAAATCTTGGCTGGCGCGATTTCCCGCTGCGCGACGAAGTGTCGAAACGCGTGAATCTTCCTGCCACGCTCGACAACGATGCGAATTGCGCGACGCTCGGCGAATGGTGGTGCGGCGCCGCGAAGGGCGGACGCAATGTTGTAGGGATGACCATCGGCACCGGCATCGGTGGTGGACTTATCATCGATGGCAAGTTGTATCATGGCTCCTCCGACTCCGCGGCTGAGATTGGTCACACGACCATCGACTCGACGGGAAGACGCTGCAAGTGCGGCAACTATGGATGTCTCGAGGCATACACTTCGGGGCCGGCGATTGCTGACCGTGCCCGCGAGAGTCTCGAAGGCGATGATGATTCGCTTCTGATCGGAATGGTCGACGGTGACGTGAAAAAAATCACTGCGCAGACGGTCTTCGAGGCTGCAAAGCGCGGCGATCGCACCGCATCCGAAGTTGTCCGCGACACCGCTCACTTCCTCGGCGTCGGAGTTTCGAATCTTCTGAACATCTTCAATCCCGACATCTTCGTAATTGCCGGCGGGGTCACTCAGGCCGGTGATCTGCTCTTCGATCCGCTGCGAGCGGAAGTAAAGCGTCGCGCATTCAAGCCTGCAGTCGATGCGTGCCGAATTGTTGCCGGCGCGCTGCCATTGTCAGCAGGGGTTGTTGGCGCAGTAGCCACCTTTCGCTCACAGACTTTGGGAGATCTCTAAGTCCTACCGCGACACAACCGCGCTCAAGACTTTTCCATCGAGATCATCTGGATACGGAATGCCGAGCAGCCACGCTGCTGTAGGCGCAAAGTCGACGGTCGCAGCTTTAGAAGGATCTTTACGTGCAGCAATCCCCGGCCCCATCCAGATCAGCGGAACGTGACGGTCGTACCAGTACGTCTGACCGTGACCGCTTCCTCTCGCTGCGCCGTAAATACCGGGAATCAGGCGATACTCCACTCCCTCGCGGCTGAATCTTCCCGCAAATCGGCCCGGGTACATCGATCGCCGCTGCAGAATTGCAAAGCTGTCGCGCGGCTGACCCATCAGCTCATCGTGAGTCCATGCATCCGCAACAATCGGCAGCTTCTTGAGCGACGCAGCAAGCTCTCGTGCTCCCGCTTTTGGATCTCTCGATGAATCCGCGCGTGCGCGCAGCGAGTCGAGCGACTTGTTCTCAGCAGCAGAGAGGCGATGACCGTACTCGCCGCGTGCAGTCCGATCCTCCGGGCTGTCGAGCACGCCGTGGTCTGCGGACAGCGCAACTGTCCAGCGATCTTTTCCAACTGTACGGTCGAGAAACTCGAAGAATTCGCCGAGCTCGCGATCGAGACGCAGAAGATTGTCGAGCTGCTCGCGGCTTAGCGGGCCAAACCGGTGACCGATTCTGTCTGTCACCGATAGTGAAACGTTCAGAAAATCGGGCGCATCATCTTTCCCGAGCTCGAGCGACGTGACCGCGCTCTCAGCCATGTCGAGCGTCAGCGCATCCACTGCCGGCGTGTTTTCCCACCAGAGCCAGAAGTCCGCAGTTCCGCCTTCGGCGGCATACGTGTGCGGAAAGAAAGTGTGAACGCCATCGGCCTCCGACTCGATCGTATCGCGATCAGCTCTCGACAGAGCCGATGCAGGCGCAGTCAGCTGCCACACGGAATCCGCGCGGTGCTGTGGAATCATTCCCCTATTGAACCGCGTTACCCAGTCAGGATCGGTGCTGCGATAGTAAGTCGATGTGATGAATCGCCCGAATGCCCCGTCGAACCAGTACACGTATCCCGAGCGAGCGTGCGCCGCAGGCTGGATTGCGCCGCGATCCTTTCCTGAAACCGACGCGACCTTCGAGCGCGGATTCGCCTTGAGCACCCATTCGGCGAGGCCGGATCGCATCAGATGAGCCGGCGAGGCGCCCCTCACATTCTGGCCGCCGACGACTTTCACGGTGGAATCGGCGACGTTCTCTACGCTGACCCATTTATCTCCTGATTTCTCGAGCCACAGATTCGAGATTACGCCATGCCGGCTGGGATAGACGCCGGTTGAAAGAGTCGCGTGGCCCGCAGCGGTGACGGTGACTGCGTGATCATGAGCCGCGTTGGTAAACGAGTATCCGTTATCGAGGAGGCGCTTGAATCCTCCAGAATACAAATCCGAGTATCGTGTCAGGAGATCCGCTCGCAGCTGGTCCACAACCACAAGCACCATGAGAGATGGCCGAGCGGATGCAGGCGCAGGATTTTCATTCACCTGCGTGGAAGCGCACGACAGGCCCCCGCCAAGCGCGAGGACGATTGAAACAACCGCGAGTTTGTTCCTGTGCATTCGAGTTCCTTTCAATTCGGAAAGTTGAATTTTCCGCTCGCGCAAGACGCGATTTTCCGGCCACCCAGCGATAAGCTTATACACTGCTCAATCAGACAATGCTACGAGGAAGGATTTGGATCTTCGAGTTGCTGTAGACCCGCTCTCCACAGTGAATGGTAACCGGAAGCGGCTTGGCGTAATCGGCAGCTTCGTCTGGGATGTGATTCACGGCCGTGACCCGCGTGAGCTTCCCGTCGAGGAATGGGGAGGAATCACCTACGCTCTCGGCGCACTCGACGCATCACTCCCCGATGAGTGGGAAATCGTTCCAATCATCAAGGTGGGGTACGATCTCGCTCCTCGCGCGAAAGAATTTCTGCACAGCCTGAAGAAAGTCGCGCCAGATGGGGAAGCGATTGAGGTCCCGCATCTCAACAATCGCGTAAATCTTTACTATCAGAGCGCTGAGCGCCGCTGTGAGAAGCTCACCGGAGGCGTGCCGCCCTGGAACTGGCTCGGGCTCAAGCCGCTTCTCAACAACATCGACGCGCTGCTAATCAATCTCATCAGCGGGTTCGAGCTCGACCTCGAGGTGGCACAGCACATTCGCGCTCACTTCAAGGGTCCGATTTACTGCGACATGCATTCTCTGGTTCTCGCCGTTCAGCCGGACGGAATGCGGACGCTCCAGCCACTCCCAAACGCGCCTGCCTGGTTCAGGTGCTTCGATATCGTGCAGGTCAATGAGGACGAGATGTCGATGATGGCGCCGGATTCGATGGCACTCGCCGCTCTGGCAATTGCCGCCGGTGTGAGCGTGCTGAACGTGACTCTCGGCTCCCGGGGTGCTGCCTATTTTGCTGCGCCGGGGTTCGAGCGGCTGTCGGATCTCGAGCGGGACAAGCTCGCTCCTCCCACCGGAGCTCTCCGTACCGAGCTCATTCCCGCAGCTCCAACCCGTGACTTGAATGGCGGCGATCCAACAGGGTGCGGAGATGTGTGGGGAGCAACATATTTCTCCCGTCTGCTTGCTGGAGAAGATATCCGATCCGCGATGACCCAGGCCTCAATAGCGGCCGCGCGGAATGTCGACCATCGCGGGGCAACCGGTCTCGCGCAATATCTGAGAGGGGAACTGAGCGCCAGGTGACCACCGTAATCGATGTGCCCCACTCGCTCGACGACCGCTCATTCGAAGACATCTTCGATCAGCTCGCACCTCTTCCACCCGACGAAAAAATTCTTGTCGACGCGCGCCGTACAAGGTGGGCATCGCCGTACGGGCTCACGGGCTTGCTGACAATTGCGCAGACCCGGCTCGAGAGACCAACCCTCGCCGTTCCCGAAAGCGAGGAAACGTCGTCTTACTGGTCTCGTGCGAGCTTCTTCAAGCATGCGGAAGGTTTGTACGACATCACCGGACGAGTCCCGCGCGCCAGGGCAGCGTCGGAATCGAGTGTGCTGCTCGAAGTCACGCCGGTTGTGCATACGCAGGACGTGCACACCGTTGTCGAGAACATCCAGCAGCGCGCGCAGACCATTCTCTCGGAAAAGCTGCATTTACAGTCAAAGGTGACGATGCGGTTCACGATGGCGCTTTCCGAGATTTGCCAGAACGTCATCGAGCATGCCGGTACCGGAGGTTGGGTGGCGGTGCAGGCATACAAGTGGCAGCAAAGACTCGGAAGAAATGTTGTCGTGATCGCCGTCTGTGACGCAGGCATGGGATTTCGCAAGTCGCTCGAATCGTCGCAGGGACCGCGCCCGACCGACCGGTGGGGCGACGCAATGGCGCTCGAGGAAACTGTGATGCGTGGTGCAACGCGCTTCAGAGACCCGGGCCGCGGACAGGGGCTACAGGGCGTCAAGCGCTTCATCGGCAACTGGCAGGGAAAGCTGAGCGTGCGAAGTGGTACCGCACGCATCGCGATTGTGCCATCATGGGATGAAGACGATGTGATGAAGGAAAATCTCGCTCCCTTCCCCGGGGCACAGGTGCAGATCACGATTCCCGAAAGGATGCCCGACGCATGATCAGTCACATCGACGTGAGCTCGGTGCTCAAGCGGAGCGTCTGCGATCTGTACTCGAACCTGGTTACGAGGCCGACGGGCGCCGCTGTGCGCATCGGCATCGAGCATCATCTCGACGAGATCGGAGACAAGTCGCTCGCCGTGCTCGACTTTTCGCATGTAGGCCTGCTCGATTTTTCATGCGCTGATGAGATCGTCGCAAAGCTTCTGATGCAATACGTGAGCGTCGACATTCCGCGTCGCGAAGTGTATTTCATTTTTTACGGAATGAGCGAGTCGCACCTCGACGCTATTGAAGCTGTGCTGGAGAGGCATGGCCTCGCACTCGTGACGCAGCTTGCCGACGGCGCGCCAGCTCTTATCGGGGAAGTCGAAGATGATCAGCGGCGCGCCTGGGAAAAAATCTGCGAGATGGGGAGCGTCCTGCCATCCGATCTTGCTGATGCTTTCGGCGTTCCGGCTGAAAACGCACAGCAAACACTCGATATGTTGTGGCGGCGGAGGCTGGTCATCCGTCAGGAAACCGGATATGTGCCTGTGAGAGGTTTCACATCGTGAAGCGCATGCGTCTTCCAGGCGAAGGACTGAAGCTGGGCCTTCGCTTTCAGCCACAGCTCAAAGTGACCGAATACATCTCGACGAAGAAAGGCGACAAGGAGCGCGGCCCGTTGGTGCGAATCACCGGGCGCGAAGCGCGAATGCGGCTCCTCGAGGATGGAGAGCTCGTCTGGGTTTCCGGGCCGCGACGGAATGAGCTTGCTGTTCTCCAGATAGATGAGTCCGTTGGCCCCGGGCATGCCGTTCTTCGCGACATTGCCGGTGTTACAGTTACTGAATCGGTCACCGTAACCAAGCCGGACACCGACACACCGGTGGGTAAGCGCCACTTCGGCTGATGACACCTGCGCGCAAGCCAAAGGCAGCAGGCCGCTCCACGATCGCCGTGCATGGCGGGAGCGAGCACAAATCCGCCAACTCGCCTGTCGCATCTCCGCTGTTCCAGTCGGTTAATTACGTGCAGGAATTCGGCGAAGCGGGCGCCGAATCGCTGATGTACACCCGCTACGGCAACACCCCTAACGAGGAAATCGTACAGAAGCGGATTGCAATGCTGGAAGGCGCCGAGGCCGCGCTTGTTTTGTCGAGCGGCATGGGCGCAACCGCGTGTGCGCTTCTCGCCCTTCTCCGCCCCGGTGATCATCTGCTGTCGAGCTCGTGGATTTACGGAGGAACGCGAAAGCTCTTTACAGAAGAGTTTGCGTCGATGGGAATCGAAGTGAGCTTCGCAAACCCTGACGAGCGCCGCGTCTGGCGAAACACTGTTCGGCAGAACACGCGCGTGATCTTCGTTGAATCCCCGGTGAACCCCACCGCTCGCGTCCTCGATGTTCCACAGATCGCGATTCTGGCAGAGCAGCGCGGAATTGCGGTGGTAGTCGACTCGACGCTCGCGAGTCCGATCAATTTTCGGCCGCTTTCGCACGGCGCCGACGTCGTAATTCATTCGGCCACCAAATACCTCAACGGCCACGGCGACATTCTTTGTGGCGCGGTCGCTGGAACGTCGTCTTACATTGAAGAGGTAAGACGAAAGATGATCGTCTGGGGACAGGCCCCGGATCCTTTCGCCTGCTGGCTTCTCGAGCGCGGTCTCAAGACACTCGACGTGCGTGTTCAGCGCTGCAATGAAAACGCAATGCGTGTGGCGGAGTGGTGCTCTCAAAGGCCCGAGATCAGCAAGGTTCATTATTCGGGATTGAGCGGTCACCCCGATCACGCGCTGGCGAAGAAACTTCTCGACGGATTTGGTGGTCTAATGTCCATCGAGCTCGCCGGCGGAGCTCCGGCGGCGGACAAATTCATTCGGCGGCTGCGCATGATCACCCACGCATCGAGTCTTGGCGGAGTTGATACGCTCGTTATCGAGCCACGCTTCAGCTCGCACGCGCACATGACGAGCGCGGAACGCGCGAAGATCGGCATACCCGATGGATTTCTCCGTCTGAGCATAGGCATCGAAAACGCTGACGACATCACAGCCGACATAGCACAGGCGCTTCAGTAGCAGAGCATGATCAGACTACACGATGTTGCAAAGGAGTACACGCAGAGCCGTGTAGCCCTGAGCCACGTCACCTTTCAGGTGAAGCGTGGCGAATTTGTTTTCCTCATCGGCCCCAGCGGCTCGGGGAAAACCACGATTCTCAAGATGCTTTACATGGAAGAGAAACCCACTCACGGCGATGTGTGGGTGAGCGGGGTTCATGCAAATACCGCGCGTCGCAAGGAGATCTCGCAGCTTCGCCGCAAGCTCGGCATTGTGTTCCAGGATTTCCGGCTGCTCGAGGATCGAACTGCCGAGCAGAACGTTGCTTTCGCTCTCGAGGTGACCGGGGCCCGCAAGGATGAGATTGCGCAGCGGGTTACGCGCGTTTTGAACCAGGTTGGGCTTGCGGCAAAGGCGACTCAGATGCCGAGACAGCTTTCAGGCGGTGAGCAGCAACGCGTCGCGATCGCACGCGCTCTCGTCAACGATCCGCACTTCCTTCTCGCTGACGAGCCAACAGGAAATCTCGACGAGCGCGCGACGCGCGGTGTGTTTCAGCTTCTCCGTGAGATCAACGCCGCCGGCACTTCGGTGATCATGGCGACACATGATCTCGAGATTGTTCGAAAAGCAGATGATGCACGAACAATCGAGCTCAATCACGGTCGCGTTGTGTTCGACTCAGCCGATACACCGCCGCCGGAAACGCGATACACGCCGCTCATTGGTCAGCCCGCGATTGGCGGACCGAACGAAGGCAACTGGCCCGCCGCGCCTGAGGAGAAGGAGTAGGTGCTCTCCGTTCGCGAAGCATGGAACGCAAGTCGCCGCGCGCCGCTGTTGAGCATACTCGGCGTCATAACGATCGCATTTTCTCTTTTCGCGTTCGGATTGTTCGCACTGGTTGCGGTGAATATCAGGCATGCACTTCGTGGAGTCGAAGAGCGAGTCGAGGTGCGTGCATTCGTAGCGGATGGAACTGCAGCAGATGCCATCGCGGCAGCAATGGCTGACATTGCCGCATTTCCTGAAGTCTCCAGGGTCGATTATGTAACTCAGGAAGGCGCTCTCGAGCGCGCGCGCAAGGACATGGGTGAATTCAGCGACGTGTTCGAGGAAGCAATGCTTCCGGCATCACTCGACATTCATCTGAAGGCAGGATTGCGCGACCCCAGCAGGGTTCGCGCCGTAGCGGACCGGGTGAAGTCCTATCAGTTCGTCGACGACGTGCGGTACGGAGAGGAATGGGTCGAGAAGCTTTATCAGCTTCGAACTGTCGCCGCCGGAACCGGACTCGGCCTTGGCGTCGCGTTCGCTGCTGTATCGATAATCATCATCGGCGCGACCATCCGCGTGTCGGTGCTCGCACGAGCGCGCGAGATTGCGATCATGAGGCTGGTCGGCGCAACTGATGGATTCATCCGCGCTCCATTCCTGATCGACGGTTTTGTCAAAGGAATCATCGGCGGGCTGCTTGCTCTGCTTCTGACGTGGGTTGCCTATCGCACCGTCGACCAGCGGTTTCTCAGCCTTGTGTTCTTCGATCCCCGGTTCATTGCGCTTGGAATTCTTACCGGTGCATTGATCGGAGTCGCAGGCAGTGCGACGTCGGTCTGGAGCCACCTACGACGCATTTGAGGCGCCTGGCTTTTGTGTTCGCCGTGAGCCTCCTCACCACGGCGCAGTCGAAGGCGCAGGATCAGGGTGACGCGAAGCTTCGCGCTCAGCAGGAGGAGCTCGCCCGCATTCGGCGCGAGCGCGAAGAGCTGCAGCGCCGCATGCGCGGTCTTCAGACGAAAGTCCACGACATCAGCGAAGAAGTGACGAACCTCGACCGCCAGCATGACGCAACGGTTCGCGTTGTCCGCTCGCTCGATGACCAGCTCACGACACTGAATGGTGAAGTCGAACATACGACGGCGAATCTTGTCCGTGCTCAGGATGAGGTTCAGGTCAAGCGCGCAGTCCTGAGGAGACGACTGGTCGAGATCTACAAGCGTGGACCTCTGTTCACGTTTGAAGTTCTTCTTTCGGCGAAGTCATTCGGCGATCTCGTAGCCCGGTACAAGTACCTGCACATCCTGGCGCAGCGCGACCGCACTATCGTGAGACGGTTCGATCAGCTGCGAGCCCAGATAATCGGGCAGCGGCGGCAGCTTGTGTCGCTCCAGAGTGGAGTGGAACAGAATCGAATCGAAAAGGCACGTGAAGCTGAGCGGCTCGCCGGGCTGGAGGATCAGCGGCAGCGAAGCCTCATAAAGGCTCAGGCTGATCAGAAGAAAGCAAAGGCTCGCCTTGCGCAGCTCGCAAAGAGCGAGGCCCGGCTCAACAATGTCATCGAGAGTTTCGAGAACGCGCGCCGGCGCGCAGCAGCGCGCGGATCTGCCACCGCTGCTCCAAGCTCGATTCGCACCAGCGACTACGGAAGCCTTCCCTGGCCGGTGGACGGCTCGATCATCTACCGGTTCGGACGCGTGGTGAATCCCAATAACACTACGACCCGGTGGAACGGTATCGGCATCGCTGCATCAGAGGGCACAGATGTGAAGTCTGTCTCGAGCGGAGAAGTAGTGCTTGCCGATGTGATGGGAACCTACGGCAATACCATCATCGTACAGCACGGTGGTGGTGACTACTCAGTGTATGGGTCGCTGAGCAACATGGCCGTTGGGAAAGGATCGCGTGTGACAAAGGGACAGGTGATTGGGTCCGTCGGTGCGACTGATCCGTCGCTTCCCGCGCACCTGCATTTCGAGATCCGGCATGGCGGCCCCGCGGTAGATCCGCTCGATTGGCTGCGGGCTCATTGAAACGGACGTCGGTCGCCAGACGCCAGACGCCCGACGCCGGTGACCGGTGACCGGCGACCGCTCTTATTGGGTGCGCACATCTCGATTGCAGGCGGAACTCACGAAGCTCCGCCGAGAGCGAAGAGAATCGGCGCTACGGCGATGCAGATCTTCACCAAGATGGCAAATCGCTGGGCGGAGAGAGCGTGCGAAGATGAGGAGTGCAAATCATTCCGTTCAGCGCTCGCGGACACTGAAGTATCGAAGATCTCCGCCCACGACAGCTACCTCATCAATCTTGCTTCACCCGACGCAGCTCTCCGGGCAAGATCGTTCGATTCTTTCCTGTCAGAGCTCAGACGGTGCGAAGCGCTCGGTCTCGACTATCTCGTCTCGCATCCGGGCAACTTCATGGACGACCGCGCATCGGGAATCGCGCGCAATGCCGAATCCATAGGCGCGGCGCTCGAAGCAGTTCCTGGAAAGACGATGATTCTCATGGAGACAACGGCCGGCAGCGGGACATCGATTGGCTCAACATTCGAGGAAATGGCGCAGCTGATTCGGCTCGTTCCCGGAAAAGTGCGGCGGCGCGTCGGCGTCTGCATCGACACCGCGCATGTTTTTGCCGCGGGTTATGACATCTCGAACGATTATGAC
>DASROK010000395.1:0-2171 GCA_035646915.1 Gemmatimonadaceae bacterium | reverse complement strand
CCCCCGGATCGAACAATCACGGTTACTGCTGGAGCTCTCGGTAAAGATTGGGAAGGCTCGAGCCGCCCGGGTCATTTCGACGGCGTGCTTACGGTGGTAGCAAAGCTGTTCAACATCGTGCAGCCGGATATCGCCGTGTTCGGTCGGAAGGATCTGCAGCAGGCCGCGCTCGTAACCGCACTCGTGCGTGATCTCGACATGCCGCTCAAGATTGTGCTGTCACCAATTGTCCGGGAAAGCGACGGCCTCGCGCTCTCGAGCCGGAATCGATACTTGTCGGCCGAGGAGCGTCGCCGCGCGACGGTGCTGAGTCGCGCACTCCGCGAAGTCGCTGCCCGTTACGCAAAAGGCGAAAGCGACATCGATGCTCTCGAGCAGGCCGGTCGCAGCGTGCTTGCGAAAGAACCCGGGGTAACGCCGGACTACTTCGCGGTGATCGACCAGACTACGTTCAAGCGGCCTTCAATTGCTTCTGACTCGAGCTCGGCGATTGTAGCTGCGCGCGTCGGGGAAACACGCCTCATCGACAACATCTCACTCGCGTCTGAATGATCGAAACAGATTCCAATGGTTTGCCGGTGTGGGCCTCTGTAGGCAAAAAAAGACTCGCGCACATCGAGCGAGTTACGTCCCTGCTGCGCGCGTGGGGTGCGGCAATGCGTCTCGACCCGAAGGAAGCTCAGGCATGGATAGATGCCGGTGCGTGGCATGACTCGTTGCGCGATGCAGATGAAGACGAGCTGCGCGAGCTCACGGGCGACATGACGACTCCTGAGGAGCTTCTGCACGGGCCGGCGGCGGCGGCGAAACTCGAGCGCGAAGGAGAAAAGCGCCGCGATGTGCTCGAAGCGATTCGGTATCACACTGTCGGCTCGCCAGACTGGGAGCGCACAGGCAAGGCGCTGTACATGGCGGATTATCTCGAGCCGGGCCGGAAGTTCTCGAGGGAAGATCGTTTTTTTCTTGCAGCGCAGGTGCCGCACTCTTTCGATGCAGTATTCCGCCAGGTTGTGCGATTTCGGCTCGACTGGTCCGTGCGCGAAGGCAATCCACTTTTTCCCGAAACCGTCGCACTCTGGAATAGCCTGCGGTGAAAATCGGAAGGTGGATCCTTCTCGCTCTCATTCTCGGAGCGGCTGGATTCGCGGTGTACCGGTACAGGTTTGACAAGAGACCCGCTGAAGGAGCTCCCGTTGCCGAAGCGCCTCAGCTGATGGTGCCGCCGGGAACGAGAATCAAGGTCGAAGTTCTGAACGCAACGAAAGTTCGCGGACTTGCCCGAAGAGCCACGTTCTTTTTGCGCGATCGCGGGTTTGACGTAGTGTCGATGGGAACTTCGCGTCTGCAAAGCGACAGCACACTGGTGCTCGATCGATCAGGTCACCCTGAATGGGCATCTCTTGTAGCGAAAGCGCTCAACGCAAAAGTCCAGACACGGCTGGACTCGTCACGCTACCTGGATGTCACTGTCCTTATTGGCAGCAACTGGCGTCCGCCTGCCTTGCCGTTCTACCCGTAACTGTCCGCACGCGGCAGCGATGTCCTTGCCGCGGCTTTTTCGAATTGCGACCTCGACACCGCGCGCTCTGATCTGTCGGGCGAATGCAGCGATAGCCTGCGGAGTGGTGGGGACAAAATTTCCTGCGCCGCCCGGATGCAATGGAATCAGGTTCACGAACGCTTTGCATCGCTTTGCAAGCTCAGCGAGCTGTCGCGCGTGCTCCTCTCCATCGTTCACACCATGCAGCATCACGTACTCGAATGTGACTCTTCGGTCGAAGACTCTTGCAGCTTCGATTACCTGAGCCAGCGGATATTTCGTGTTGATCGGCATCAGCGTCCGCCGCAATGCATCGCTCGGCGCATGAATCGATATCGCCAGGCGGAACTGTTCCTTCCTTTCGCCGAGTGCGACGATTCCCGGGAGTACGCCGACGGTAGAGACAGTGATGTGCCGCGCACCAATCCCGAATCCCCTTGCGTCGTTCAGAATCGTGAGAGTGGGATCGACGGCTTTCCAGTTCATCAACGGCTCGCCCATTCCCATGAACACGATGTTCGTTGGAATGGAGCCTGTGAGCAGAGTGACCTCGCGCACCTGACCAGCGATCTCATGCACCGCGAGGTTTCGCGAGAATCCCATTGCACCTGTTGCGCAGAAGGAGCACTGC
>DASROK010000394.1:0-11014 GCA_035646915.1 Gemmatimonadaceae bacterium | reverse complement strand
CTGCAGGAGTGTACTTGATCGCGTTTGTGACGAGATTCAAAAACAGCTGACGCAACCGCGTCCGGTCGGCCATGATCGTGACCTCCGCGGTGAACTGCAGATTCACCGCAACACCGGCTCCTTCGCCAAGGATCAGCGCTGTTTCATAAACATCGTCGACTAACGGTTTCAGCTCGACAGGCTCGCGATGAATGTCGAACCGGCCTTCATCTGCGCGCGCCAACGTGAGAAGACTCTCGACGAGGTCGGCCATTCGCGTTGTTTCATGAAGTGCTTCCTCGAGTGCAACCATTCGCTCCGACTGCGAAGGCTCGCTCATCGCACGCTCGACGTCGGCGCGCAGAACAGCGAGAGGCGTCTTCAGCTCATGGCTCGCGTCTGCGGTAAACCTGCGAAGACCAAGGAACGAAGTCTCGAGCCGCTCGATCATGTCGTTAAGAGTCGTCACAAGTCTTTCAAACTCTTCACCCGCGTTCTCGATGCTGAGCCGTCGATGCAGACTTCGCCCGTCACTGATTGCGGCAACATCGTGACTGATCTTCGCGATACGCTGCGACATTATGCCGAGTGTCGCCCACGCGCCCCAGCCCGCGAGAAAGATCACGATTGCCGCGCCGGCGTAGGCGATTACATATGCGCGCGGGAGATCCGTGGCACCGATTGTGGAAATGCCGACCACAACCTTGCCGAGCTTCGCAGTGGGACTGGTAAGATCGGAGGCTACGAGAAGCAGCTGCTCGCTTTCGCCCGGAAGTGAAAGGAGACCTGCGGGACCATTCGACGGCAGATGAGTTATCTGTTCTGAAAGCAGAGACGCATCATCGCTCGAGAGCGCGCGCACTTCCTCTGATTGAAAGAGGATTCTCCCTGCGCGATCCATCACCACGATGTAACCGGGAAAAGAATTGAGCATCGCGCCGAGCCGCGGCGTGACGTTGAGCGCTTCGCCCGCGGTGTCCGGTCCGATTACGACGGGCTGAGCCTCTTCGCCCGCCTCGAGAATCAGGATCGATGCGAGATCAGCTTCAGTGCTCGCGTTGCGCGCAATGTCGCGATAGACCGATGCATTTCGCACGGCCCAGAGAGTGAGCGCGAGCACACCGGCAACCGCGATGAGTCCCGCCACGAACGCCGCTGTGAGGTTCGTACGGGTCGATGCCACGTGTTATGAGCCCCGGGCCGCGTGCGCTTCGGCTCTGATCACGTAGCCAACGCCGCGAATCGTATGTATCAGCTTCGGTGAGCTCGACGCGTCGATCTTCTTGCGCAGATGATTGATGACAACGTCGACGATATTGGTGCCGGGATCGAAGTGATATCCCCACGCGTACTCCGTAATGAGAGTGCGGCTCATTACACGGCCCGCATGGCGCATGAGATACTCGAGCACAGTGTACTCCTTCGGAGTAAGCTCGATCGGAATGCCACCGCGCGTTACCTCACGCGTGTCGAGATGAAGCTCGAGATCTGCGACCTTGAGCGCAGGCGAAACAAGAACACGCGGCCGTCGTGACAGCGCTTCGACTCGCGCCAGGAGCTCTTCGAATGCAAAAGGCTTGGTGACGTAATCGTCAGCGCCGGCGCGCAGCGTTTCGACTTTCACATCGATGGTGTCCTGTGCGGTGAGGACAAGAACAGGGCGCTCGAATCCGCGAGCGCGCAGCGAATTGAGAACCTGGAGTCCCGGTTTTCCCGGAAGCCGCATGTCGAGAATGACGAGGTCGTAGGTTCCCGTCGCGGCCATCTGCTCGCCCTCGTTGCCGTTCGCAACGAGGTCAACACCCCACCTTTGTTCTTCCAATCCTCGTTTCACAAAGTTTCCGACAGTCGGATCGTCTTCAATCACCAAGATCTTCATGAATTAATTATGTACCAACAAAGGCAGAGGTAGCAGAGGGCCGGCCTTGCACCCCGGCCACGCAGAGGTGGCAGAAACGCATTGAACCGCTATCAGCTCTCAGTCTTCAGCGATCAGCGAGAGCTACCTGCAGCCAGCTGCCAGCTCTTACGACTTATCTATGTCTCCGGTCTAAAGCTCACCCATGTCCCCGGTCTGGATCGCGTCGTGTGCTGGTAGCAGGGCGCTGGTAGCTCTCGCTGATCGCTGAAGGCTGAACGCTGGCAACACCGTACTTCGACATTCAATGAACGACGAATAATGACAAAGGCGCCAATCGGCGCCCCTGTCGTGTAGTTCCAATTTTTCTATCGCGTCTCTGCTATCTCATGCGGGGTCGAGCGGCACAGCCGCTCGACTCTCGGCTACCTCTAGTATTCAACCCAGTTATCCACCCACGTATTAGGCAGCGGCACGAGCGCTCCAAGGCCCATCAATGCTTTCGCGACTTCGCACGAGTTGTATTGATACTGCTTGGTTCCGTTCACGGTGTTGATAGGAACAGTCTGTCCAAGCTTTGCGTTGAGCGCGCTGACGATTGCACCTTGTATATAGTTGTTACCGTTTCCGGTGATGTCTCCGCCGACGAGCACAATTCCCTTCCAGTTGAACGTGGCGCCGGACCCGGTGTCCAGGTTGCCCTGCACGATGAGCATTCCACGTCCTCCGTTCAGCTGCGAGCTTCCGACGGTACCAGTTCCGGTCATCAAAATAACGGGGTAATAGCTGGTATCGGCGAAAGAAGGAATCGCATCTGGTGGGACTACGAAATTCGGCTGAATCGCGGTGCCGGCGAGAATTCCCGCCCAGTCAATTTCAACTTCTCTCGCTGACTGGTTCACAGTCTCCTCGAGATATTCAACACTGTCGGCGGTAGCTGGCTGGTTGAAACCAGGCACCAGTGGAACCGCTACACCTGCGATCGCAGCGGAATCTCCGCATGCATCGACACCCAGGAACGTACCGGAGTTTCCGTTCTTCTTGATGCCGCTGATTGCGGTCCATCCGGCGAGGACTTCCATGGAAGCGGGTTCCCACGCCGCATACTGCGCCACTGTGCGGACTCCAGCGGGCGTCTGTCCGATGGCGCCCTGCGTCTGCGTTCCCTTCGATCTCACAACATAGAGTCCGGCCAGTGAGCCCGTCGGGGGACGAACGCGGTTGAGCTGAATATCCGCATAGCCGCCCTTCAGATAAATACGAATTGGGCCTTCCTTGACACCCGGCGGCGTCGACGTGAAGCCAAGGGAATCACGCTTGATGAAAAACGTCTCGAGCCCCTGCTCCGCAAGCACGAAGGCGCTGACTTGTGCCTTTTGATCGTCCACCCCTCTTCGCTCTGCGTTTACGAGAGTGAATCCAGCCGCAATCGAGATGGAGAGAATGCCGACAACCAGAATGGCCGTCGGCAGGGCAAATCCTTTTCGTCCCGAAAATTGCATCATGATCTCCTGGTCAATCCAGTCGGTTCTTGAAAAACACGGCAGTTATGAACGGAGCTTTCTGCTTTACGGTACCACCAGACGGTGGGCGCTCACTCAACCCCGTCATGTTCAGCTCGATGCCACGGAGTGTTGAGAGATCCGCTGGCGGGTTGTCCTGAGCCGTAAGGCTCGATCCAACAAAGAACCGGAACTTGGCACCGGCATCGTATGGTGCTGAAAGCTCTTCGGACTGGTTGGTTTCCAGTTTCGTTCGGAAAAGGCCGATGCTTCCCGGAACCATCCCTGACGCGGCGAAAGCGTACTTGATTTTTCTATAGAGAAATACCGGCGTCCCGTAACTTGCCGTATCGGGAAGGTTGGGAGTCAGCTTGATGACCTTCGCACCCTCCGCAGTGAGCGTTCCGATCTGCGCTGCATTGCAGACGTCCAGTGTTCCAACCTCCTTGGTGTTGTTGTCGTCCTGGTAGCGGTACACGCCATCACCGCCACGCCACGCATAACCGGAGTAAGTACCAGCGTAGACCGCGGAATCGACCGGCAGAAGACTCACATGTGTTGAGTTGTTGCTTGTGCCGCAAACCACTCCCATGGCGTAGGGAACTCTGACAACGATCTCCGTCGAAGTGGCAGAGATCATCCCGCCGCGCGCTTCTACCATTCGAATGTCGGAGACGACGCGGTTGAGCGGCCCGCGTGAAACGGCGCGAGCCAGATTGCCTGTCTTCTGATGATCGAAATATCTGGCCTGCGAGCGGAGCGTCTGAGTCAAAGCCATTCCCACGATGGCCAGTATTACCATTCCTATGAGAAGCTCCGACATGCTGAACCCCTTTCGGGGTGACTCCTCGAACGACCTCACTGGTTGTCGTCCACGAAGGCGCGCAGCGTATTTGCGCTGGATCGAATGAACTTCATCGTGTCCGGCTTGTAGAGCACATTCGAGGGCGTGATGATCAGCGTAACCGATTTCCCCTTGAGCTGCCATTTGGTGAAGTACGTCGCAATCGTCACCGTTTTCGTATAACCGTATGTCTTGTCAGTGACTACGGAAGTCGTCGTTCCGGTGGCGAGGCTGTCGTATGCGAGCGACTCGAGGAGGTTCACTTCCTTCATCACGATTGCGTTTCGATACGTGTTCCCGATAGAACGATGTGAGCGCGCAGTGATCTTGAATACCATTGCCGCAAGCGGCGTCATGATGAGGGCGAGCAAAGTCATCGCAACGATCACCTCCATGAGAATGAATCCACTGCGTTTCCCACCGCGGCGGCGAAGCAGGCCGCGCCTCGAATTGTGCATGTGCGAATTCTCCGTCATTGAGGCGTCATCCTGACGAACCCCGCAGTGGATGCAGAGACCGTCCGGGAGTAGTCGCCGTTTGTCAGCGTCACGGTGAACGCGGTGGAGCCAATTCCGTTTGGAAGGATGTCGACGGATGTGGCCGTAGTCGCCATCGATGTGAGCGAGTAGTCTGCACCCGTCGACATTATGCGAGTCTGCAGGACAGTGCCGCTCGCGCGGTCGGTAAAGACGTAGGTCTTGGTGCCGACTGTGAATGTCAGCCGGACAGGCGCGCGCTGACGTCCGGCCATCGCGAAGCCGTTCTGGAGATCCTGCACCAGAACCTGGGCTGCGCGATTGACTCGCTCATGTCGAATGATGGTCGAGATTTTCTGAACCCCGATCTTCACGAGAAGCGACATCACGATCATCACGATCAGCATCTCGAGCATGCTGAAGCCCGAGCGAAGTCGTGCAGGTTTTGCGTTTGACATTGCGTCCCTGTTCAGCGGTTTAATGCACCACAAGGACGAGCAGCGGTGGGGTGAGTCACACGATTTTCAGGATATTTCCTGCGGCCGCGCCCTCGAATGTTTATTGCAGTATTTTGCGGCATGACCACGACGACAAATACCACAAAAGCGACGCTCCGCTGTCAGTTCTGCCAGACGTGGAATCGGATCGATGTCTCGCGCGCAGGGGACAGGCCGAAGTGCGGGAACTGCGGCAAGCCCATGCTGCTCGACAGGCCCATTCATCTCGACGACGAAACTTTCGCGCGTACAATCGCCGAGAGCGAAGTGCCGGTCTTTGTCGACTTCTACGCCGACTGGTGCGGCCCGTGCAAGGTGATGGCGCCCGCTGTCGATCAACTCGCCGCCGCTTATACGGGAAAAGCCATCGTCGCAAAGGTCAACACCGACCTCGCACCGACAGCTACCCGCCCGTTCAACATTCGGGGAATTCCAACAAGCATAGTATTCGCGGGCGGAAAGGAAGTGCAGCGGCAGTCGGGAGCCATCCCGTACCCGATGCTCGCTGCACTCCTCGACCGCGCCACCAACGCGGCCTAGTTGCCGCTTACCGAGACGTTATCCAGGCCCCACGACTCATCACTCAGATCCTGCAGAGGCGTGGTGCTGTGGAAATACAGCGTGAGAGGACCAGCTCCCGGATTTGAGATCGTGTAGCTGAGCTTATAGATCGCGTCGCCCACGTCGAACTTGCCCGATGACTTGGGATATCCAAGCGTGTTCGTAAAGGATGCACCCTTGTCAGCCGGGCTGGTTCCATCCGTTATCTGCTTCGGAAAATTCTGCGGCTTCGTGGACTGATTCGAGAATGAAGTGTGGAAGACGTTTTCGCGCGGTCCACCATCACGGCTCACCTCGATCTGCCAGCGATCACTGCCATATCCCTGCTGGCCAGCACCATCCCACGTGCCGATGATGTAAAGATCGAACGAGATTGTGACACTCGTCATTCCACCGGGCACGCTCAACGCAACCTCTTCATTCAGCAGCCTGCCCAGAAAACTCGTTGGGTCCATCTTCGAGCTGCCAGGCGATGTTGTGAGCGGAGAGATGTTCCACGCGGTGAGACTGGCGATGCCATTCTCGAAAGTTTCCACGTTTGACGGAGGAGGCGGCGGAGGAGTTGTGTGCTTGCCGAACGCGACGTCGAGATCAACAGGTGACGTGGGCTCACTGCATGCGGCGAAAAACACCGCCACGACGGGGAGAAAATACTTCGCTTTCATTTTGCCAACCCTCGATACATAAAGAATTGCCGGCGGTTCCGGCGACCCTTTGCGACAACCTGGCTGTCTTCACGGAATCCTTTCCTGTATTCCGTAGAGACCCACTGGCTTTGCGGACCGGCCTCGCGACCGGGGTGCCCTTCGTAAGGATGTGAGTGGCTGGCGTTGCAGTGACGGAGAGGCGTTACTCCATTCACCAGTCGGACACGAGGCTAAATGCATCCTGATGAATTGTCAACAAAAAGTGCATGTAACACTTTTTGTGACAATCAGAGCCGCACGTTTACGGATTGCAGTCGTTGCTGGACTCTATAGATGTCGGCGCGCGTGGACATGTCGAGAACAGGCATCGACAAGCGGATCACCTTGAAACGCATTTCCATTTCATCGATGCCAAGCTGCACTGCGCGAGGAAGCTCGAGCTCGTTTCGCGGAGACAAAGTGACGCGCCTGCACGCTTCGAAAATCCTGGCATCGAACAGCCAGCAATTCATGCTGGCGTAAATCTCTCCGCCATTGTTCCCCGCTGTACCGCCAGGTTTCGGTACGACACGCACGAGATAGCCGTCGTCATCGATCTCCAGTGCGCCGAACCGCGTGATCTTGTCACTGTCGACAGCGCCATCTGCGACAAGCGCGCTTCGCGCAAAGCCCGCAATTGCAGGCGGAGGCGCATTTCGCAGAAGGGACAAAGCGTCAGAGGGATAGTAGTTGTCCGAATTGAGCACAACGAATGATTCACTTTCGGTGAAACGTTCAGCCGCGATGACTGCGTCCGCAGTGCCGAGAGGTTTCTCCTGTATCGCAAAATCAATTGAGAGCCGCGAAGGAGGAGAATCGACTGTGTAGTGGGTGACGACCGCTTCATGCTCCGGACCGATCACAAGGCACACTTCCGTGAAACCTGCGTCAGCAATTGAGCTGAGCACATAATCGAGAAACGGCCGGCCGATCGGAATCATCCCTTTCATTCCGAGATCTGCCGCATGTGACTGGTCGGAATTCAGGCGAAGGTCACGCGAATCGTGCTTTCTCATTCGCATGCCAAGACCGCGTGCGAGTATGACGGCTTTCGAAGCAGAATTGTCAGCCATCTGTGGAATCTCGCCGGCTATGGCACTTTGCGGCAAATCCGCGAATTGCGGGACAATCTTTGTTTCCGTCGAATCGCTTTCCAAAAGCCAAGTCATTAATCCACATGGACTTCAAGTGTAGTGAACAGCATGGCTCGGACAGTGCCTTGTCCCATGCCGACGCCAAGGTCTGGCGTAAGAGCTTTTGCTCATTTCTCTGGCAAGGAGTCCGGTATGACACGCAGCAAGAAGGGATTCACACTGATCGAGCTTCTCATCGTGGTCGTGATCATCGGCATCCTCGCCGCAATTGCGATTCCCAAGTTCGCAAACACGAAGGAGAAGGCATACGTAGCATCGATGAAGGCAGATCTTCGCAATCTCGCGACATATGAAGAGTCATTCGCTGCTGACAGCGCTGGTGTTTATTTCTCTGGCAACGGCTCGACGCAGGGCTTTTCGCCTTCGCAGAACGTAACCGTGACTGCGACAGCGGTTCCCGGTCCGCCGGCTTCATGGCAGGCAGCGGCAAGTCACTCGCTGACCACGAAAACCTGCGCTTCATCTGCAAACGGTTTGATAACCTGCACCTGATGTAAATCTGGTGCTGGAGATAAACGTCGGGGAGCTGCTCACTCCCCGGCGTTTATCGTTTTTGCCACATCGCTGTGCCTGAGCGCGACTGCCGACGGAACGATCAGAGTTGCGAGTGCAAGAATACGGATCACAACAGGATTCTCGAGAAGCGATGGAATGAATACCGTCCCGTTTCGCGCCAGCACAATCCACAGGGCGTAAAACAGGATCCCCGTCGCGAGCGGAGCAATTCTCCTTGCGCCCGACACAAACCGGTGCGCGGTCGCGGCTTCGAGCGCCACGAGAAAAGGAACAGCGGCAATCAGGTCCACAACGTAATGCTCGCCTGATCCGAGCGTGGCCAGAGCAGTGAGAAATGCAAATGCAGCAGCTGATTTACGCAGCCAGCTGCGTCCGCCTTTGAGACTCCGCCACAGGATTACCGCCCACGCAAAGTGAAGCGAGGGCATCGCGTTGCGTGGTGAGAGCGGCGCAAATACGGAAAGATTCCAGGTGACCGTCGACGCGTCCGGCAGCATTCGCGGAAACGCTTCCCTGAAAACATGCGATGGACCAGTCGCAGGACACAGGATGTAAAGCAGCGCAGCGATGCTTCCGCTCACTGCATACGCGAGAAGAAGATTTACGCCAACGCCCCGCGCTTCTCGCCGCTCGATATTGTATTGCTCATAGCCAAGACCCGCCGCGATCGCTCCGGGAAGGAGCGCGTATGCGATGAGGGAGAGAGCTGCGAGCGGGGGAAAATCAGCGAATGCAATACCAAGCGATTTTGAGAACGGAATACGCAGCGCGGAATCCAGCGCATAGAGCGCGCCGTCGTACGTGAGTGGAGTAAGGCGTCTCACAATTCCCGCGAGGCCGAATGCAGCGTTCGTCATTCCGAGCGGCACGAGCGCGGCAAGCGCTGCCCGGCGCCATTCGCGGCGAATGAGGAAATCGCCAAGCGCTGCTGCAAAGAAACCGTAGCCCGTCGAGAGAACTGCGCTGTCGAACGGCACGCCGAGCTGAAGCACGACCAGCAATCTCACAGCTTCCAGCAGCAGTCCAATGCGAAGAACCCATTTGCGTCGTGTATCGCTTCCGCAGAGAATTGCGTGAGCGACGAACGCTCCGAACCCTGCGGGTCCCACCCTCGGATCAGCGAGACCATAGAGCGGACGAAGTGCATCCTGAGCACCGATTGCAACGATACCGGCGATCATGATCACCACCGACCACGCGAGCGCCGCCGGCAGCAGCCACCGCCTGCTCGGCGACATGTCAGACGGCGAGATCACGTGTCCAGACGTTGGGGCGGCGCAGCACCATGATGGTTGCCGGGAGATACGCAAGCGCAACCATCAGCGCTCCAACCTGCGCGTTGAATTCGGTTTCATTGCGCGCTGTCATTACGACGTCCTGCAGGAGGTATCCCGCAGACGACGTCATACAGAGGATCATCATCTCCTGCGCATTCGATGCAACCAGAAAAAGCGGAAGAATCTCGTACCATGAACCGGTTTGTGGAACGCAAGCGAGAGCTACGATGAGCCGCGCTTCAGCTCGTCGCCAGCGCAGAAGCGCAACGAGAACGACACTTCCCCCGAACCTCAGAAGCGGCGGGGCAACCTGCGTTGCGGTCTTGAGCGAATGGAGCCATGCGAGCGGCCACCCTGGAAACATGGCGATGCTGACTGCAACCAGAACAACCAGTCCCGCGATTGCGAAAACTCTAACACGCTGCGCAGCGCCAACCGCCAGCGCAAACCCAACCGTTGGCTTGGCACCGAAAAAAATCGCGAGCGGCGGAATCCCGATCGCTGCAGTGAGAAGCGGCGACCATTGCGCAGCACCCGCGGCAATGAAGAATGCCGCCGAGAGAAACATGATCAGCGGGTGCCATGCCTTGCGTGTAACCGAGTATGCGAGCAGCGCGCAGCTCAGGAACACAAATGACAGGGTTGCCGGTATCTGTGGGAAGAGCGCGAATGGCAAAGCCGCGGCCATGGCCGTCAGCGGATAGATCAGCGGCCATGGCCAGTCATAAACCATCCCGGGACCGATGAGCTCGTACGGATTTCCTCCATGCAGCATTGCGCGCGCGCCAAACCATGCGAGCCCAAAATCCCCTGGATGATCAGGGACAGCTTTGATCTTCAGATAGTGCACGAGGGCGCCGGCGGCTCCAATCCCGATCGATACAAGAAGGCGTCGCAACCCGCGAGATCCGGTAGAAAACACGCGCAACCATAGCGGAGGCCGTCATTGCGCGGCAAGAGCAAAATCGCTGTTGTGTGTGTGGAAGGGATTTCCTAGACTCGTTCGGTGCGGCGCAACGTCATTTTTGGAATCTTCATTCTTTCCGGCGCCGCCGGTCTGATATTCGAAGTCGTGTGGGCACGGCAGCTCGTGCTCGTATTCGGAAACACCACCCAGGCCGTTTCCGCGATTCTGACCGGGTTCTTTGGCGGCATGGCCATCGGAAGCTGGCTCGGCGGCAGGATTGCCGATCGAATCGAGCGGACGCTCCGTCTTTATGGAATTCTGGAGCTGTCACTCGCCCTTGTCGTGGTGCTCACGCCGTTGACGTTTCGACTGATACACGAAGTGTATCGATCAGCGTTCCTGAGTCTCGAGCAAACTCCAATGGCGCTTGCGCTGCTTCGCTTTGTGCTGGCCCTCGCGGCGCTCGCGCCGGCAACCGTGTTGATGGGAGCGACACTTCCCACTCTCACAAAGCATCTGTCGAGTCAGCAGCTGAACCTCGGAGCAGCGTTCACAAGGCTCTACCTCGCGAACACTCTCGGCGCGGTGCTCGGAGCCGCAGCCGCAGGCTTCGCGCTCATCGAATTGTTCGGTCTTTCCGGCGCATTGAGGATCGGTGCGCTGTGCTCGGCAACCGCCGGCACCATCGCGCTGCTTCTGCATTCTTCCGACTCGACACGCAGTGATCCGGCGATCAAGCCGGTTACACATCAGGGAG
>DASROK010000393.1:0-2199 GCA_035646915.1 Gemmatimonadaceae bacterium | reverse complement strand
GTTCGAGGATGTTTCCATTCGCGAGAAATGGAATTCTCGAGACATCTACTTTGTATCCCGTTGCGAGGATGACGTGATCGGCGATGAATTTCGTTCCGTCGTTCAATGTTATTTCCATCCGACCATTCGGTTTCTCCTCGCATGCGACAATCTCAGATTCGGGATGGAGTGTCGTCTTGTCATTCGTGATTCGCGGCGCAAGCCACGGCTCGAGCTTGAGTCTGCCTTCGGCCCATTGCCGTTGATTGATTCGATCTCTTTCCTCGGACGGCAGCTTTCGAAACCATCCCGGCTCCGTTGCAATCGAGCTCACCGCACCGGCAACCCACGACCAATCGGACTCTTCGAACGACGGCGTCGGGTGACGATAGCTGACGTGAATTTCTTTAGCGCCTGCCTCGTGAACCAGCGCGGTCCATTCGAAAGCACTCTGTCGCCCGCCAATTATTAAAACGCTTTTGTTCTCGAGATCGGAGAAGTCGCACGTCTGCGATGTGTGCGAGAACCGGCCGCTCGGAAACAGAGCGCGCAACGAATCAGGAATGTTTTCGAAGTAGAGAAATCCGACTGCGATCACCGCGCGATCTGCTGTGATCGTCGTGCCATTATCCAGCGTCGCTATGAAGCTTTCACCTGAACGATCGAGACTTTCAACCTGCGCGTCGACTATCTCGAGCTCCTTCTGCTGAATGAACCAGTTGCAATAATCCAGATAGAACGCGAGCGATAACGGCTCGACATCCTTCGGACGCAGCTCGAGAGCCTGGAGATACTGCTCGATGGTGTGCTCGCCCAATGGATCCAGATGCCAGTCGCAATGGGAACGCAGCAGCATTTGCTTTGGCATGTGCTGCTTCCAGAATTCCATCGGGCGGCCAACAATCGTGTGCTCGATTTCGTGCGCACGGGCGTAAGCGGAAAGCGCGAGCCCGAACGGGCCCGCGCCGATGATCAGAAGTGAGGTGTGGTCACCCATTTCATTACGATAGCTCAAGAATCAACACGCCGCCTCGGCCGCCACTGAAAAGAATCCAATGAGATTCGGCCACGTGCATCGAACCGAACTCCTTCCTTCTCGAGCAGGAGCCGCTGACGGCTGTCGTTGCCTTTGCCCGTGCTGATTCCACCCTGCGCGTTCACCACGCGCTGCCAGGGAACGCGCGTCCCAACTGGCAGAGCATGAAGCGCGTACCCAACGAGCCTCGGCTGGCGCGGCAATCCCGCAAGCCGAGCGATTTGTCCGTATGTCGCTACACGCCCGCGCGGAATTCGTGATACGACATCATGAATGCGCTGATGCAGGCCTTTCGGCGGCACGTTACTTCAACAGCTCCAGGCCCGCGAGCGAGCTGCGATACACGTCGCCGCAGAGCGGAAGGATATAACTGCGCGCCATTGAGCTGTCGCCGGATTGAAAACCGTCTCGCGGCATGACAACCACGACTTGCGTGTGGAAGCAGCTCTGTGCGCCACGTGGACGCCTGATAACATCTGCGTCAGGTGCACCGCGCCACGCGCATTCAGTCGTCTCAGTTGCCGGATGAGCTACAACTCTAAAGGTGTAGAGCGCCGACGTTCCCGAGCGTTCGATTCGCTGCGGACCGGCGATAGCCCATGCGCTGTCGGCGTTCCGGCTCCATTTCACGTTGGCGAATCCCGCGTCACCGAGTCCGCGATTGAAATACTCTGCGACGAACGCCGGCGATATCGAGACGTACTGGCTCGCCCACCAGCAGTACGTATTGGCAACTGGTGTCGGAGCAAGCGCCACGGGGCGGTGACACCCACCGATCGGGATGGCGACGAGGGCGATGACGCAAAAACGAAGGCGCATCGTCCGCTGCGAAAAACTCGCAGTCAACTTCTTGCGAATTTCAGATGCGTGACATTGTCCGCCGCGATAGTTCGCACAAGCCGCAGACCATGCAGATCGGATACACCGTCGAACAAACGCTCCCCTTGACCAAGCAGCACCGGGGCGAGACTGATCTCCATCTCATCCACCAACCCGGCGATCAAATATTGCTGAGCGGCCTTGGCTCCTCCGGCAAGGGAAATGTCCTTCGTCCCGGCAACACGTTTAGCCTTTTGGAGAGCGCTTTCGATTCCATCGGTCACGAAGAAGAAAGTCGTTCCTCCTTCGAGGGGGAGCGGCTCGCGCGCATGGTGCGTCAGAACAAAAACCGGGTGATGATATGG
>DASROK010000392.1:0-2603 GCA_035646915.1 Gemmatimonadaceae bacterium | reverse complement strand
AATCATTCTTGAGCGGGCTCGCTGACATTGCCGGGAAGAGGAACAGTTTGCAGACACACGGTGCGCACGCGCATGAGATGGCATCGTGACTCCCGGATTCGACGAGCCGCTCTACATGCTTCCCTTCGATCAGCGGGAGTCATTCCAGACGAAGATCTTCGGCTGGAAAGGACCGTTGTCAACTGAACAGACAGTCGCGATCGTTGCTGCGAAACGCGTGATTTACGATGGATTCGTGCGTGCGATCGAGCTTGGGGCTCCCGCAAAGCCGGCAGCAATCCTCGTCGACGAGCAGTTCGGCACTTCGATTCTGCGTGACGCCCGTCGTCGCGGATTCATGACTGCCTGCCCCGTTGAGAAAAGCGGACAGAAGGAATTCGACTTCGAGTACGGACAACATTTCGCGCAGCACATCGAGTCCGTCGCTCCGACATTCTGCAAAGTGCTCGTCCGATACAATCCGGAAGGAGACGCGTCGATGAATCGACGACAGGCAGCTCGCCTGAGGAGATTGTCGGAATATCTTCGCCGCACCGAACGCAAATTCATGCTCGAGCTTCTCGTGCCCCCGGAAACGGACGAGCTGGTCGATCTTGGAGGTAACGCTGCTCTTTTCGATCGTGCCGAGCGTCCGCGGCTTATGGTGGATGCGATAGTCCAGCTGCAGAACGCCGGCGTCGAGCCGGACGTGTGGAAGGTCGAAGGCCTGGATCGGATTGACAGTTGTGCGAAGGTTGCCGCCGCCGCGCGGCGGAACGGGCGGGAGCATGTAGGGTCCATAGTTCTCGGTCGTGGTGCGGAAGCCAGTCGCGTTGAAACCTGGCTGTCTGCAGCCGCAGGCGTGCCTGGGTTCATCGGGTTTGCAGTGGGCCGCACCACGTTCTGGAATGCTGTCATCGACTGGAGAGCACATCGTCTCTCACGAGAGGAAGCGACACTCGAGATAGCTCGAAGATATCTGCAATGGGTCGATATCTTCGAGCACTCCAGGCGCGCTGCCGCTTAGCTGCCTGCGTGCAGCAAAGGCGAAGCGGATTGCGGCAAACGTTCGCTGTCGGGGTGAAGCGGAAGCCAGAGAGTAAAAGTCGAGCCTCGTCCCATCTCGCTTTCTACCGTGATGTGACCCCCAAGCGCTTCAGCGAGCAGTCTCGATATCGCCAGTCCAAGGCCAGCTCCGGGCTTGCTGCTTCCGTCGATCCTGCTGAATTCTTCAAAGATGAAATCCTGCTTCTCGATCGGTATTCCGGGGCCAGTGTCGATGAACTCTACGACAAGCCACTCGCCGTCCGGTTCGGACGGACCGCCTCGGCGCTGAAGCACACGCACCGTCACCGATCCTGCGTTCGTGTACTTGATCGCGTTGGAAAGAAGATTCGACGCGATCTGCCGCAGGCGAGCCGAGCTCGACTCGATGTTCGGGAGATCAGGATCTGAATACACGGAAAGAGAAAGCCCGCTCGATTCCGCAGCGGCGTGATACTCCTCGCAAAGAGAGCGCATCAGGGCTGGGACGTCGACCGATTCGAGCGACACAATCACGTTCCCGCTCTCCGCGCGCGCGAGGGCGTTGAGATCGTCGATGAGTGAAAGTGCTTCACGAACACAGCGACGAATCCGCGCGATGCTTTCCTGCTGCTCTGCTGACACCTTCCCGTATATCCCTTCGCTCAGCAACTCCGCGTAGCCGTCAGCCGCGCCGACGGGATTCTTAACGTCGTGAGTGAACCCGCGGATCAGCCGCGAACGACTTTGCAGCACTCGCTCCAGCGCACGCCGGCCTTCGTATGCCGACTCGAGAAGCGTGATTTTTTCGTAAGCGAGCGCAGCGAGGTGACCAAATATTGCGGCGCGCTCGACATCATCGGCGCGAAAATGTCCGCGCGGCTGGCTCACTACAAAGAGTGCGCGCCGAGCCTTATGCGGTTCGCCAAGCGGCACAACAATGCCTGCGCCAGAAGTATCCGTCTTTGCGCTGACGGTAGCCAGGTATTCGAGATTCCTGAGATCGGTGATCAGGAGGGGCTGTCCGGTTGTTGTGACTTGTTCCGTATAGGATCCGGCGAATTCGCAGCTCGACTCGAGCGATGGCACTCCCGTCCCGGACACGGCGCGTACTACGACATCGGAATGATGCGATGACGAAGCAACAACCTCTTCTACGAATGCGCCGCGTCCCTCCATTGTCTCGAGCGCAGCCTGCACAATTCGTTGTGTGACGTCCTCCATTGTGAACGCGCCTGCGAGTGCTTCGGCAGCTTCGCGCAGCGCTTCTTCGTGACGCGCTCTCCGTCGCGCAATATCCGACAGTCTCCGTTCACGCGTTGTAAGAACCATCACGCCAAAGAGCGCCGCGAGCGCGGCGAAGACAAGCACCGCGTTCGAGACAAGGCTGAATTCCTCGAGCGCGCGCACCCGCTCGTTCCTGGCGGCCAGCTCTTCCGCCAGGCCGAACTGAAGCTGCGGATTCATGCGCAGCGCCGGCTCGAGGACTTCCTTCGTCTCACGAAGAAGGTCGGTGATCAGCCACGTCTGGCGCGCGGGCACTGCAACCGAAGCGATCAGCGTTATCGCGACAAGTGCAAACGGGAACAATGTTTTTGCGC
>DASROK010000391.1:0-4375 GCA_035646915.1 Gemmatimonadaceae bacterium | reverse complement strand
TGCCTTCTCGATTATTGCTGAAGCTTCGATTTCACCAGTCGCATCTACAGTTATCGGCCCGATTGCGCGCCAGGTTCCCGAAGCGGATTTCACAAAATGAAGCGGCTCGCCTGACATCATTCCGCTGATTTTCAGGACGGTGTCAGCCGAGGCGGGTCGCAAGCTGAGCCGCACGATTGCACCGGGCGCCGGCGCCTTCGGCGAAATGCTGAGTGTCTGAGCTTCGCCTTTGACGGCGAATAAAAATACGATTGAAAGAATCGATCTTCTGAGCATCTGCTGTGACAAGGGAAGCGCGGAATCTTAGATAGATTACGCTGATGACGCGAATCGTCTCATTTCTTCCGGCTGCGACGGAGATCGCATACGCAATTGGAGCCGGCGACGATCTCGTGGGACGATCGCACGAGTGCGATTACCCCGCTCGAGCCCTGGGGCTCCCGGTGGTGAGCAGACCCGCGCTCGCAATTGGAGAAATGGATCAAGGAGAAATCGACGCTGCCGTGTCGTCGCAGCTGGCCAGTGGTGAGAGTCTGTACAGCGTGGACGAGATTCTGCTTCGCGATCTCGCGCCCGATGTGGTGTTCACTCAGGATCTCTGCCAGGTATGCGCACCTTCAGGTACGGAGCTGACGCGTGCGCTGCGCGAGCTTCCATCGAAACCCGAAGTATTGTGGCTCACTCCGCGCACTCTCGCGGAGATCGATCAGAACATTCTCGACATTGGACGTGCAACCGGGCGCCTGCTAGAAGCTGAGAGCCTCATCGATGAGAACCGCGAACGAATTGAAAACGTGAAAGCCGCCGTCGCTGGAAGTCGAGTCCGGCGTGTTGCATTCCTCGAGTGGACTGATCCCTTGTTCTGTCCCGGTCACTGGGTTCCCGAAATGATCGCCATTGCAGGAGGATTGGATCCGCTTGGCCATCCCGGTGGGGACTCCCGAAGAATTACATGGGAGTCCATCGCTATGGGCAACCCTGAAATCATCGTTGTCGCTCCATGCGGTTACGGGCTCGCGCAGTCACGCTCGGCCGCAATGAATCTTTCCGAGACAGGGAACGCGCGAGTGATAGCCGTCGATGCCAATGCTTACTTCGCGCGCCCCGGTCCGCGAGTGGCAGAGGGAATAGAGTTGCTCGCCCATCTCTTCCACCCCGATCTTTTTGACTGGCCGCACTCCGGGCGGCCGTGGGCTGAGATCAGCTAGCCTTTACGTACGACGCGCCAGCTTCCTGCGCCTGCGTAACTGCAAACACTCCTGACGGCTGCAGAATTACACCGGGGACGAGATACGCAATCGCGTGCTTTCTTGCTTCTTCGGACTCTATCTTGTCTGTCTTCGAGATCAGGTCGACCAGGTCGTCGAGAGCAAGATTGCATGCGAGCACAACTACACCGTGCGAAAGCTGACTGGTGAGACTTGCATTATTGAATGGCGCCGGAATTCCATCTTTCTCCCCAAGGAGAACAGGATTTCGATCGGTGGCTTCTCCCGTCAGCGGATGCGTCACCTTCCTGCTCGCGCCGATCCCGTATTTGTCCCAGAACGGCTGCTGCATTGCGAGAACAATGGCATTATGACGCAGCACAATCGCCGGTGTTACGTCGCTCATCGAGGCCTTGAGCACTTCCATGTGCTGCCGTGCCCACGCGGCGGCTCGCCATACGCCGTAGCCGCTCTCGACTTCAGTATTGTCGAATACAGCTTTGTGTTTTCCGCTCAGCTTGCGCGTCCAGTCTACACTCCACTCGTCGTTCGACGCATGCGCGCCAGCACCACCCGGCACATTGGCAAACAGGTCAGCGGGGAGTGAAGCAAGCGCAGCAGCATTCATAGCGGCAGCGCCGAGGAATGTTCGGCGATTCACTGTCATCGTTGCATGTCCTTCTGGATGTGAATGAATGTTCAAAAGTCTACTTCAGCGTTTCGAGCCTAGCCAGCTTTTTCTGAATTCCATGATTGTCGGCGTAACCGGCAGGCCGAGTGACTCATAGCTTGCAACCTTCATTTCCCGCCTCCCGCGAATTGTTATCGGGATGGTGCGGCGCACCTGCCTTTGCTCGACGTCGATCTGTACCACATCACCGACCTTGTGTCTGGAAATGATGGCCGAAAGCGAATCGGCAGAGTTGACAGTTTTTCCATCCACTGAATAGACGAGGTCGCCGCTCGCAATTCCCGCAGCGAACATGGTCCCTCCTTCCTGACTCCAGTTGATGAACACTCTCGTGGTATCATCGTCCATGGACGCACCGATGTAGGGGTTTTCCACGCTGTCGACGACGAGCCGGTATCCTGCCGGTTCGAGAAGGGTCGCGAAATCAGGTACTTCGCGGCCCTCGACGTAACGCGAGAAGAAAGAACGCGCGAATGCAGGGTCGCCTGTAAAGCTGCCCAGCTCCTCCCGGAGATTCGCAACGGTGTATGGTTTCTCGGGCGCGAATGCCGCCGACTGATGCGAGCCGTAATTCTTCCAGAGCTGGCGCATGTAGTCGTCGAGAGATTTTCCGTACTTCTCCCTGAGGGTCAGGTCGAGACCGATCGCAACGACAGATCCCCAGGTGTAATACGAGATGAAGATATTCTGCCGGTTCGTTGGATCAGATGCTGTTCCTCCATCGAAAAAAGGAGCGAGTCTGCTCATGTCGACCGGTGATCCGTGATTTCGCGCAGGAGATTGAATCGTTCCCACGATCTCTCCTCCCATGCTGCCCATGAAGTCTTCGTTCGAGGAGAATCCTGCGCGCCGAATGATCAGCGGGCCGTAATAGTTGGTGAAACCTTCGCCGAACCACAGCGCATCGGACATGTTCTCGCGGCCGAACTCGAAAGGCTCGATTTCTCTGGAGCGAAGGCGCTCCATGTTCCATGAATGAAAGAATTCGTGTGAGAACGTCGAGAGCGCTTTAACGCGATGCGCGGAGTCGGCGAGCGTGCTCTGGCTACTCGTGATGACGGTGGAGTTGCGGTGCTCCATCCCGTCGCCGCCCGCCCACGGCAGATAGTCCATGATGAAGGTATAGTTGCCAAGATCGTATCCGGCAGGCTCCCCCCACATTGCGACTGCTTCGTCGACCACCCTTTGTCCCATCACCACGAAGGAATCAACCTGTGCTTCTGTTCCAAGGTGATGAAGTGCTATGCGCCAGGTGGAAGTCTTGCCGTTACTCGTGCGGGTCCAGGTGCGTGTTGTCACCGGTCCGACTTCGATCGGCGAATCCATGAACCACTGGAAGTTCGGTGCTGTGAAGACCAGCGAGTCGCGAGTCGGCGCGAGCTGCGTCGCGATTTTCCATCCTGGCAGTGGATGAATTGTCAGCTTTATCGGCGCCGTGTTCATTCCAGCGACATACATGAAAGTCGCCGGCATGTTCATGTGTGCATGCGAGTGGTCGATGCTCAGGTATGAGCCGTCGATGCGATCGCCCCACACTGTATAAGAGAAACGCACAGCGCCGTCGTGCTTTCTTACGGTCCAGCCGTGGGTGTCCGGCCGCGAGATCGCGAGCGACCGGCCCCGCAAATCGGTCGCGCTGACGTCATATACGTTCTTTCCGAAGCTCGAAGCAGCATATCGGCCAGGCGATGACCGGCTCATTCGTGCTTCAACCGGCTGATCGGCGACAACGCCTTTCACAGTCATCACAATGCGCACCTCATGCTGTGCCGCGTTGGGAAATGAAATGTCGTACTCGATGCTGCGCTGTGCGCAAAGGGTCGAGGGAATGACTGCGGCGGCGAGCTGTATCAAACGACGAATCTTCAAGACCCGATGCTCCATTTGGCGGTGGGCTAAATTTGAACTGAAGCAATGACCGATTCCACACTCGAGGATTCTCCCGCGCCGACAGTGAAGCGCAAACACTCGCCCGCGCAACGGGTCGAGTATGCTCTTGCACGCTCCCTTGAAAAAGCGGTGTCGATTCTTCCGGAGAAGGCTGCGGACAGTTTCGGCGCTGCGATCGGAAGGCGAATTCATGATCTCGGAATTCGGCGCGAGACCGTGGACGAGAATCTTCGCATCGCTTTTCCCGACGCAGATGGTGAGTGGATTGAAAAAACGAGACGAGCCGCGTACGAACATCTCGGTCGCGAAGCGGCAGCGATGCTCCGCCTGTCGAAGCTCGATGAGAACGCGGTTGTAGAGCGAACGCTGCCAGTAGGATGGGACGAGCTGCAGAATGCGCTCGCGCTGGGTCGCGGTCTGATCCTGGTCACCGGGCACTATGGCAACTGGGAGATCGCCGCGGGCGCGGTTGCTTCGCGTGGAGTTCCAATCGGCGCGATTGTCCGGCGTCAGGGCAATCGCCTCGTCGACGAGCGGCTTCAGCATCTGCGGCGCAAGCTCGGAGTGGAAACGATCTATCAGGGGC
>DASROK010000390.1:0-6208 GCA_035646915.1 Gemmatimonadaceae bacterium | reverse complement strand
AGGTAGGACATTCCACTCGCGATGACCATCATGATGCGCATCGCGAAAATCCAGACGAGAAGCTGCACCTGCGTCGACGGCTCGCGGACAGCGAGAAGAATGAACGAGATGAGCGCAACGCCTGTGACACCGTACGTCTCGAATCCGTCAGCGCTCGGTCCGACCGAGTCACCGGCATTGTCTCCGGTGCAGTCGGCGATTACGCCAGGATTGCGGGCATCGTCTTCCTTCACGTTGAAAACGATCTTCATCAGGTCAGCGCCGATGTCGGCGATCTTGGTGAAGATTCCACCCGCAATACGAAGCGCTGCTGCGCCGAGGGATTCACCGATTGCGAATCCGATGAAGCATGGGCCGGCGTAATCGCCCGGAATGAAGAGCAGGATGCACAGCATGATGAACAGCTCGACCGAGATGAGCAGCATCCCGATGCTCATTCCCGCCTTGAGAGGAATCGAGTAGCACGGGTAAGGCTTGCCCTTGAGCGACGCGAATGCAGTGCGTGAATTCGCAAACGTGTTTACACGGATACCGAACCAGGCGACGCCGTAACTGCCGGCGATTCCGACGAGACTGAAGAGAAGAATGATCGCAACCTTCACTGGCTCGAATGCAAGGAGATAGCCGAAGTAGAGAAGGATGATCAGCCCGATGAATATCTCGAGAATGAGAATGAATTTTCCTTGCGTGACGAGGTACGTCTTGCAGGTCTCGTAGATGAGCTCGGAGATCTCGAGCATCGACTTGTGAACCGGCATCTTCTTGAGCTGGCTGTAAATCACAAGTCCAAAGAGAAGACCGGCCGCGCAGACAATGAGGCCGAGCATCAGGAGCGTGGTCCCGGGAATGCCGCGGAAAGAGACGGAACCAAGATCGGGCACGACGAGATTGGCCTCGCCGCCCGGGCGGTGTTCCGCCTGAACAGGTGCGGCTGCTTCCTGCGCGAGCGCGAGTGGCGCACTGACAGCTCCGCCCATGAACAGCGTCACAACTGCGAGAACGAACGGAGTGAGACGACGCAACAGCAACGAGAACTTCCACACTTTCATTTCATGCTCCTCAAGGGTAATCGGCGCCCGACGCCAAGCCGGGCGCTCACGTAGCAAAGTGAAACCGTGCTGCAGGTGAAACGACGCGGAAAATTCCGCAAACGGCGCTCAGGGTTTAGCTGCTTCCACCTTGCGCCAGAGGTAAAACACCGGGATGCCGATTGCGACGAGAACGAGCCCTGACACAGCCTGTGCGCGCGTTTTATCGGCAATCAGCAGAACGACAGCGATCGTGGCAGCAAGCACGATGTACAGTGCCGGCAGCACAGGGTACCCAATCGCGCGGTACGGCCGCTCAGCATCGGGCAGCTTCGATCGCAGAATAAAAAGTCCAATGGTTGTGAGCGCATAAAAGATAAGCGCAGCAAAGATCACATAGTCGAGCAGCTGGCCATATGTCCCCGTCAGACAGAGAAGGCTCGCCCAGATCGCCTGAACAATCAGTGCAACCGCAGGGACGTGATTCTTGTTCAGCTGGCCGGCACGGCGGAAGAAAAGGCGATCCTTTGCCATCGCGTAGTACACGCGCGAGCCGGCGAGAATGAGGCCGTTATTGCATCCGAATGTCGAAATCAGAATTGCGGCCGCCATTATCGATCCGCCAATCGGACCAAAGATCATTTCCGCGGCAGCGCTGCCGACTCGATCCTGTGTGGCGTACTGAATGCCGCGTCCAAGCAACGTTGCTGCATCCTTGGTCCCTTCGAGTGGAAGGACATTGAGATAAGCAATGTTCGCAAGGATGTAGAGAAGGCTGACGAGCCCCGTTCCCATCAGGAGAGCCAGCGGAAGATTTCGCTGCGGATTCTTAACCTCGGCGGCAGCGAACGTCACGTTGTTCCATGCATCGCTGGAAAAGAGAGAGCCGACAAGTGATGCGCCAAATCCAATCAGGAACACCGAGGTGACGTCGACATTCCCGACGAAATTCCCGGCGCTGAAGTTCGCGGCGATTGCGTCGGCATGCCGGCCGATGGTGATGCCGAGGAGAATGAGAAGCGCAAGCGCTCCGGTTTTTACGATAGTAAGAGTTGTCTGAACGAACTTCCCTTCCTTCACGCCGCGCAGGTTGATCCAAGTGAGAATCCACACTGTGACGAGCGCAATCAGCCGCTGAGGCGTAAGCCCAACCTCGATCAGACCGCCGGGTGTGGTGACGTCGAACTGTGGGAACCAGCCGAAGCGGTCAGGAGTTATCGCTGGCCAGAGAACACCGAGGAACCGTCCAAACGCGACTGCAACTGCGGCGATTGTGCCTGTCTGAATTACGATGAAGAGAGTCCATCCATACAAAAAACCCATGAGAGGACCCATGGATTCGCGAAGAAAGACGTACTGGCCGCCCGCTCGAGGATACATCGCTGCGAGCTCGCCGTAAGCGAGCGCGCCGAGGACGGTGATGACGCCGGCTGCGAGCCAGGCGAGCATGAGCCAGAGGGGAGAGCCAACCGTGCGCGAGATGTCAGCCGATACGATGAAGATGCCCGATCCGATCATGGACCCGGCTACGAGCATCGTAGCGTCGGTGAGACTCAGGGCTTTGACAAAACCGCCCGAGGACGCCTGGGCGTCACCGGTGTCGGGCATGCTGCTCATTCAAGGTCTCCCAAAAGGGGGGATTATCGGGCAGCAACCGCCCGGGTTTTCGGGGGGCAATCTACTATAGAGAGGGGAGAACTTCCAGCGACGCGCCAGAATGCTGAATGCTGAATGCTGACTCACTGCGCAGTTGGTCAGAATTCAGCATTCAGCATTCAAAAAATAAATTGGATGTCTACAGTATCTCTCACCGGTGTCCCGTCCGGTCGTACACCAGGACGGAATCTGAGAGCAAGCAGTACGTCGCGCAGCTTTCTATTGTATCCACCGTCCGGAGAAGGATTGAAACCCAGCAATTTTGCTGCGCCCTTCTCATCCACATCGAAGTAGGCGGTGAGGTGATATCCGCGAAGCGATGGGGGTGCGGGCAGTGGAGGAAGGAAAAACTGCGTTGGCGTTGGCGGATAATTCGTGCCAGGGCCACCGCCTGTGCCGGGCCCCATTCCCGATCCCGTTCCGGTTCCTGTTCCCGACCCGATTCCCCCGCCTGTGCCGGGACCTGCGCCGCCCGTTCCCGCACCGCCAGTGCCGGCCCCTGCTCCCTGCACCGCAGTCCCTGATGCTGGCGCAGCCGGCGCAACCGGCTGAAGAATTGGCTCCTGTTTCGGAGGTGGCGGCGTTGGCTTTGGCGGCGTGATCACCGGAACAGGGGGCGGCGCAACAACAGCTGCGGCATCCGGAGCGCGCGTGCGAAGCTGCACATATTGAAGTCTCTGACCCGCTGCGAGGTCGGCGCCGCCTGAGCTCCCGCCTCCACCGCCAGCGGGTCCCGGACCACCACCGCCAACGGTGGGCTCAGCCTTGAAGTTGTTTCTTGCTACGGGATAGAGAATCAGCAGCAGGATCAGCGCATGAGCAAAAAGAGAGGCAGCGGTACCCTTCCACCGCCCCTCTCTCTTGCTCGGTACTCCGACCGGAGGCCGATACCGTCGCTCTATGTCGACGGCTGGTCCTTCGGTGAAACGCCAATGACTTTCACACCGGCGCCGCGAGCTACATCCATCGCGTAAATCACATCCGAGTATTTGACCTTCGGATCGCCCTTCACGAAGATGACTTTTTCCGGACGACCGTCGTAGATCTCCTTCAGTCTCGCCGGAAGCGCCGCCTTGGTAAGCGGCTCCTTGTTGACGGCGAACTTGTTGCCCGGCAGAACTTCGAGAACAATTTGCGGTGGCGGAGTTGCGCTCGACTGCTGTTCGGTCGGATCAGGCAGCTGAAGATCGATTGCCTTTCGCGACATCGGAACAACGAGCATGAAGATGATTAGAAGCACGAGCAGTACGTCGATCATCGGCGTTACGTTCGGCTCGTTTGTAAGGCGGCCGCTCTGGCCAGCAGACATGGACATTATTTCTTCCCTCCTGCTGGTGGCCCGCCGCCAAGAATGTTGTCGGTTGCAATCGACGACTTCGTTCCGGGCTGCTGGTCAGTGATCATCGCTGCGAGGGTCACACCGTTGTGAGCTGCGATATCCATCGCATCGATGACCTTTGCATACTCGAGATCCTTATGAGCCTTGAAATAGAGAATCTTGTCCTCGGTGCGCGCATCGTAAATGGTCTTGAGGCGCTGACCGAGCTCAGGATTTGGAATCGGCTGCTTGTTCAGGAAATACTGACCGTTTGCGTCGATGCCGAGCACCTGGTCGCGCTCCTCTTCAGGATGCGGCTTCAGGTTGACGCCCTGCGGCGGTATCGCCTGGAAGCCGGCAGAAATCGCCGGCACGACGAGCATGAAGATGATGAGGAGAACCAGCATGACGTCGATCATCGGCGTCACGTTTGGCTCGGCCTTAACACCTCCTCCGCCCCCTCCAGTGGACATTGCCATGATTTATTCCTCCCCCGACCCGGTTACTGTGAGATCGGGCTGGCGCTGGACGCGGTGGTGTTGAACTCACGGGTGAAGCGCGAACGACCAAACTCGCCGCTCACGTTCTTGATCATATAGTCGATCATTTCCTTCGAGGAGTACGTCATCTCAGCAGTGAGGTTGTCGATCTTCACCTGGAAGTAGTTGAAGGCCCACACCGCAGGAATCGCGACGATAAGTCCGAATGCCGTGGTGATAAGAGCTTCTGCGACACCGGCGGAAATTGCCGAGAGACCGCCCGATCCGGACGCGGCCATACCTACGAACGCGTTCACGATACCCATGGTGGTTCCAAGCAGTCCGACGAATGGCGCGGTTGCACCGACAGTCGCGAGCACACCAAGACCTCTCTTGAGATCGGTGACCGTCATCAGCATCTCACGCTCGACTGCACGCTCGGCGGAGTTGATGTCGCCGACGGAAACGGTGCCGTCCTGAATCAGAGGCTTGATCTCGGTGAGTGCGCCGCCGAGCACGCGCGCAACGTGCGACTTCTTGTACTTCTCGGAAAGCGTGACTGCTTCGTTGAGGTTGTCTTCCTCGAGGAACTGCGAAAACTCAGGAGCAAACTTGCGGGTCTCGGACTGCGCCTTGCGCAGATCCCACCACTTCTTGATGGTGATAGAGAGCGACCAGATCGACATGATCGCGAGGGTGAAAACGATGCCGCGGGCGAACCCGGCCATCTGTCCCCAAAGATCCATCAGTGAGAGTTGCATTGTATCCGTATTCTCCGGTTGGGTTGGGTTGGCTTGCGGTTACCTGTCGAGCTTGAACTGGAAACTCTGCTGCACGAGCTGCTTCACTTTCTTTCCGCCGACTTCGGCAGGATAGAAGCGCATGTTCGGCAGTGCGGAGCGCACCGCGCTGGCGAACAAATCATTGGTTGCCTTGAGGACCTTGAAGGTGCTCACATCGGCGCGGCCTTCTTCGCCGACGACGAACTGAGCCTGAACTTCTCCCTCGACCCCGGATGAACGGAGCGCGTCAGGATAGCGAGGCGCACCAGTGCCCGGAATCTGAGCGACCGGCTTTTCAACCTGGAACTCATAGTACGTCTGGTTGGGATCGACGACGGCGGTTCCGCCCTCGACGCCCTTGGCGACGCCGCCCTTCACTCCCTTGCCGCTGAAGTCGGCTTCGTCAGTGACTTTCTTGGAGAGATCGATATCGGGAATCTTGATCGGAATCTCAACGGGGGCGCGCAGCACCTGGAAACCCTTTGGTGGCGGCGCCTTCATTACCACTTCTTTTTGTGGCGGAGGCGGCTCCTTCGGCTTTGGCTTGGGAGGCTCCTTCTTCATTTCCACGAACTGGATCTTTTCGTTCTTGGTCTTGTCGTCCGCGATTCCTGCGCTCGCGGTAATGACGACAGCCGCGGTGATCAGCGCTCCGTGAAATATGAGGCTGAACATCGTGCCGCCTGCCATCTTCTGCTTGTTAGGCTTCGACTCGATCAGTTGGTTGAACATTGCATCACCGAGGAAAGGTTTGGTGACATGTAGATTATCCGCGACGGGTTTCGTCCGTAATGCCGGGAAGATTAAGAATCAATGAATTCCCATTAATCTTTTTTTCATGTTCCTGCCCCTTGCGCGAGCGGCAATGTCACCGTGAAAAGACTTCCTCTGCCGAGTCGCGATGATGCAGTGAGCGTGCCCCCATGTGCCTGCGCTATCCACTGG
>DASROK010000389.1:0-3480 GCA_035646915.1 Gemmatimonadaceae bacterium | reverse complement strand
CTCGAGGGAAACCCGGATCACCCGCTGAATCGCGGCGCTTTATGCGCGCGCGGGCAGGCAGCCCTTCAGGGTCTCTATAATCCGGATCGATATCGCGGACCCATGGTTCGCCAGGGCGGCAAGCTCGTAAAGACAACATGGGATGAAGCACTCAAAGTCTTCACCCAGAAACTTGGCGAAGTGGGACCGGGTGCATCGAACGCTGTGTTCATCAACAGACACGAGTCCGGAAGCTTTCCCGCCGTTCTCAATGGCTGGCTCGCGGCGCGCGGAATTCCTGCCGCATTGAGCATCGATCCCGACGCTGACTACGCCGCGATCGCGGCATTCAGACAATCGCTTGGTGTGTCGTGGCCGCGGTTTGATTTCTCCGCCGCCTCGCTCATCGTTTCATTTGGCGCCGACTTCCTCGACGGCTGGGGTGCAAGCGTCCCTCAGCAGCTCGACTTTGCCGAGGCGCGCGCGAAGAAAACCGGTGCGCCGCGGCTGATTTACGTCGGTGCGCGCCGCTCGCTCACTGGATTGAATGCCGATCAATGGATCGATGCCAAGCCGGGATCCGAGCTTGCAATCGTTCATATGCTTGGCGGATCGGGAGCGGTTTCGCCGGAACAGGCATCGCAGCAAAGCGGTGTTCCGGTCGCCACGCTCGTTGCATTGAAAAAGGAATACGATGCTGCAAAGCCCGCGATGGTTCTCGCGAGCGGTGCAACTCCGCATGGCATGGAGCTCTGTCTCGCCGCGTACAACCTGAACTCGTTCGGCGGTGGGATCGGCACTACAGTCACTTCCACTGGCGCCCCGTCAGGCTTCGAGGGAATGGACTCTCCGTCGCAGCTTCGCGCTCTCGCTCAGAGAATGCAGGCGGGCCAGGTTCCGCTTCTAATGATTCGCAATGTGAATCCGGTTTACTTCATGCCGAAATCGTCGGGGTTCGCGGCGGCGATGGCAAAGGCAGGATTCAAGGTGAGCTTCTCGCCGATCAAGGACGATACGAGCGAGATGTGCGACCTCATCCTTCCCGACAATCATTCGCTCGAGAGCTGGGGCGATGCGCAGGCTGTCGCGGGAACTCTGTCGTTACAGCAGCCTGTGATGGACCCCGTTTTCGATACACGTGCAACGGCGGACGTGCTCATCTCGGTTTCGCCCGCTGCGAATACTGCTCCTGCTGCGAAAGACTATCGCACGCTCTTCATCTCGCGTTTCGCGGGAGGAGCAAGCGGGCTTGCGGCATCGCTGCCTAAGGGTATTGCTGCAGGCACCACAACGCCTCCTGTGCCTCGCACGATACCGGCTCCCGCTGCAGCCGAAGCAGCCCGGCCGGGTGAGTATGCGCTGATCGTCTACTCACACCCGGTGATCGGAATGGGTGACGGTGCAAACAAGCCGTGGCTGCAGGAGCTGCCTGATCCCGTTACCAAGATTGCATGGCAGACAGTCGCGGAGATACACCCTGCAACTGCGCGCAAACTTGGCGTGGAAAACGGTGATCACGTTACCGTCGAGACTTCGTCGGGTAAACTTTCGCTGCCAGTCTACGTCTATATCGGCGTACACCCGAGTGCAGTGGCGATAGCAGCCGGGCGAGGGCACGCGGAATCGGCCGGGCGTTACGCAAAAGCAGGCTCGAACGCGCTCGACCTCGTGTCATACATGGAAGACCGTTCCGGTGCGATGATCCACACGGCGATGGGCGCGAAAATCTCAAAGGACGGCGCGTTCTCGCGGCTCGTCACGACTGAAGGTTCAGCAAGACAGCACGGCCGCGGCATCGGCCAGGCTGTTGCTGTCGCGGACCTCGGCAAGGGGCAAACCGCCGAAGCGCACGAATCGGTTGCGCCTGGCGAACACATTCCGGAAGGTCAGGAGCCTGAATTCCCGGGAGATGCGAGCCACGAATTTCTCCCCGGCCTCCGCTCACCGACTGCGAACGATGCGCAAGGTGATCTTGGCGGACCAGAGCTGAAATCGAAAGAGAAGGGCATGTACGACCCCGGCCATTGGAGCGGGATGGCAAAGCGCCGGTGGGCGATGACCGTCGATCTCGCGCGCTGCACCGGCTGCTCGGCCTGCGTCACTGCATGCTATGCAGAGAACAACATTCCAACCGTTGGAGCCGACTGGCAGGGAGCGAAATTCCTGCCGGACCGCACGGGCTTCGGAGCGAACATCACTCGCTCGCGTGAGATGTCGTGGATTCGTCTCGAGAGATATTTCGAGGGCGGAGAAGACGGCAGCGCGAATTTCGACGCGCGGTTTGTTCCGATGATGTGCCAGCACTGCGGCAACGCGCCATGCGAGCCGGTCTGCCCGGTTTACGCGACGTATCACGCGCCTGACGGACTCAACGTTCAGGTCTACAATCGCTGCGTTGGAACTCGCTACTGCTCCAACAACTGTCCGTACAAGGTTCGATACTTCAACTGGTTCGGTTACGGCGAGCCGGCGCGTGCACAGTACGCTTTCCCCGAGCCGCTCAACTGGCAGCTCAATCCTGATGTGACGGTGCGAGGCAAGGGTGTGATGGAGAAGTGCTCATTCTGCGTGCAGCGAATTCGCGAAGCGGAGAATCGTGCTTCACTCGAGCATCGTGGAGTCGAGCCCGATGAGTTCACTACTGCGTGCGCTGAAGCGTGTCCGTCGCGCGCAATTACTTTCGGCGACGCCGCTGATGAACGCTGGACGGTCGCGAAGCTCGTCAATGACGAGCGCGCGTATCACGTGTTCGAAGAGCTCAACACTTATACCGCAGTGGTCTATCTGAAGAAGATCAGTCATCCGGGAGGAGCGGCCTGATGGCAACAATGGCCAGACCTCTCGACAACGAGCCGCGGCGCCCGAACATCGCAACAGCCGATGTTCAGCTGCCGGCGGTGAAGGATTATGAGCAGGTAGATCGCGAGATATCGGGGACGCTGCATCCCACAGTTGCATGGTTCATCGGTCTCGGCGTTGCGATTTTCTTCCTGCTGATCGGTATCAGCGCGTGGATGTACCAGATCTACAACGGGCTCGGCGTTGCCGGTTACAATCCGCCCGTTATGTGGGGAGTGTACATCATCACCTTCGTGTTCTGGGTGGGTATCGGACATGCGGGTACGCTGATCTCGGCGATTCTGTATCTCTTCCGCGCAGGTTTCCGAACAACGATCTACCGGTGTGCCGAGGCAATGACGGTGTTCGCCGTCATGACGGCGGGATTGTTCCCGATTCTGCACCTCGGACGCCCGTGGAAATTCTTCTGGCTGATTCCGTATCCGAACTGGCGCTACATCTGGCCGCAGTTCAAGAGTCCGCTGGTGTGGGACGTGTTCGCGATTCTCACGTACCTCACTGTTTCATCGACATTCCTGTTCGTTGGACTGATTCCGGATATCGCCGTACTCCGTGATCGCGAAACGAATCCCGTTCGCAAACGGATTCTCAGCGTTCTCTCGCTTGGCTGGCGCAATTCGGATAGAGAGTGGCGACACTTCG
>DASROK010000388.1:0-4213 GCA_035646915.1 Gemmatimonadaceae bacterium | reverse complement strand
GCTGAGAACGGGATCATAGTGATGTTGCGCCGCATCATTGGGCTTCCGCCACGGCGGCACGGCCCGCGTCCTCCGGACGCGCGTCGCGAGCAGGTAATGGTCGCACTCCACTGGAGGGACGGCACGGAAGTATGGCGTGCGCGTCTTGGCGAAGGAACATTGTCAGCGACTGGTCACAACGCTGGCACTCCAACGGTGGCTGGAAGTGTTGCCTTTGTTCCGTCGCCCGTCAGCGAGAAAGTCGTCGCGGTCGATATAAGAACTGGACGAATCCTCTGGTCGGCGGGGGTGAATCCAGCTCGTGGATCCGTTGTCGTTTCAGGGAACTCGGTGATCGCTGCAACGAGGGATACGGGACTGGTGGTCCTCGACGCGGCCACTGGTGCTGTTCGATGTCGCCAGCGACTGCCGCAGGTTGCCGATCGTGCCGGGATGACCATCAGCGGATCGACCGGTGTGCTGACATTAACGGATGGAATGATCATGGCGCGACCAGTTGCGGATTGGCTCGAGTGCCGGGCCTGAACAGCACTGCGTACTGCTTACTGACTGCACTGCTTACGCACTGCCTTGATGTCCGGAAATTGCGTCTGGCATCAACGATGAAATAGCCTGCCGCGGCGACTTTACAAAATCGCGTAAGTCGGCTACTTTTAGAGGCTTACGACGATTCAAAGAGAAACCAGCGCGCACCGCGCGCGGAGAGCACAGCAACATGGCATTTCAGAAGACCGCAACAGTCGAAAAGTACCGCACGCACGGCACCGATACGGGTTCGGCCCAGGTCCAGGTAGCGATCCTCACCAAGAACATCGACTACCTCACCGATCACTTCCGTACCCACGCAAAAGATCATCACAGCCGGCGCGGCCTGCTGAAGATGGTTGGGAGGCGCAAACGCCTTCTCAACTATCTCAAGCGTACAGACCTCGAGAATTACCGCAAAATCATCGCGGACCTTGGTCTCCGCCACTAAGCAGATCTTCTGAAGTTGTCCCGCGCGCGGGTGCACATTCGTGCCCGCGCGCGTTTTGTGTTCTCTAGAAAAAAGAAAAAGGCAAAACGCAAATGCAACGCATTGAACGTGAGTTCGCCGGCCGAAAGCTCATCATCGAGACTGGACGCATGGCAAAGCAGGCCGCCGGGTCTGCATTAGTACAGTACGGTGACACGATGGTCCTTGCCGCAGTCACCGTTTCAGACAAGGAAAGCCCGCTCGACTTTTTCCCCCTGCTCGTCGAATATCGCGACAAGGCTTACGCCGCAGGAAAGATCCCGGGCGGTTTCATCAAGAGGGAAGGACGCCCGTCAGATCCGGAAATCCTCAAAGCGCGCATCATCGACAGATCGATCCGCCCGCTTTTCCCGGAAGGGTTCAAGAACGAAGTCCAGGTTTTCATCTATGTCATTTCCGCTGACCAGGAAAACGATGCGGACGTAATCGCACTTCTCGCTGCCTCGTTCGCGCTCAACGCCTCGAAGATCCCGTTCATGGGACCGATCGCAGCAGTGAGAATCGGACGCGTGCAGGAAAACTGGATTCTCAATCCAACGTTCCAGCAGCTTCCTTACAGCGACATGGAGATTGTGGTCGCAGGATCGCAGGACTCGATCATGATGGTCGAAGGCGGTGCGATCGAGGTGAGCGAAGAGGACACTCTGCAGGCACTCACTGTCGCGCATGACGGCATCAAGGAGCTCATCGGATTCCAGAACGAGATGCTTTCCAAGTCGCGCCAGGAAAAGATGGCGTGGAGCAAATCAGAGACTGCCGAGAACATCGTCGCCCGTGTGAAAGAGCTCGCCGATGCAAAGATCGTCGAAGCGATCAACCAGCAGGACAAGCACACTCGCATCGCGGCCGTCGAGGCGGTGAAGAGCTCGGTCAAGGAGCTCCTCATGACGGAATTTCCCGATAACGGGAAGGAGGTCTCCGCACTTGTCGGCGATGCCGAGTACAACGCGCTCCGGTCACAGGTGCTCGATACAGGCAAGCGTGTAGACGGGCGGTCTCCAACTGAAGTGAGACAGATTACCATCGACACTCCTGTCCTGCCTCGTGCACACGGCTCCGCTCTCTTCACTCGCGGCCAGACTCAGGCACTCGTTGCAGTTACGCTCGGCACAGCCAACGATGTGCAGCGGCTCGACTCGATTGACGTGAAAGGCGAGACGACGAAGTCATTCATGCTCCACTACAACTTCCCGCCGTTTTCCACTGGTGAAGTGCGGCCAATGCGCGGAACAAGCCGTCGCGAGATCGGACACGGAAATCTTGCGGAGCGAGCCCTTCAGAGTGTTCTCCCGCCGTTCGAGGAATTCCCCTATACGATCCGAATCGTATCGGACATTCTCGAGTCGAACGGATCGTCGTCGATGGCATCGGTATGCGGTGGATCGCTCGCACTGTTCGATGCGGGAGTTCCAATTCGCGGCGCTGTTGCTGGTGTAGCGATGGGACTCATCAAGGAAGGCGAGAAGTACGCGATCCTCACCGACATTCTCGGCACCGAGGATCACCTTGGCGACATGGACTTCAAGGTTGCGGGAACCGAAACCGGAATCACGTCCATCCAGATGGACATCAAGATTCAGGGTCTGTCTCTCGAGATCATGAAGAAGGCGCTCGACCAGGCGAAGAATGGCAGACTGCACATTCTTGGCGAGATGAAGAAGGCGCTGCCAAGCCAGCGCGACGATCTATCCGCATTTGCGCCGCGCATTGTCACGATCAACATCAATCCTGAGAAGATCGGCGAGCTCATCGGGCCCAAGGGCAAGACGATTCGCGGAATTCAGGAAGAAACCGGAGCCGAGCTCACGGTCGATGATTCAGGTCTCGTGACGATTGCCGCCGTCGGTGGCGAAGCGATGGAGCGTGCGCGCCAGATGGTTCAGGCGCTCACGGCTGAGCCAGTGATTGGCGAGACGTACGAAGGAACTGTGAAGAGCACGACCGCATTCGGCGCATTCGTTGAGATCATGCCCGGAACGGAAGGACTCGTGCACATCTCCGAGCTGAAACACGGCCGCACCGAGAAGACCGAGGATGTCGTCAACAAGGGCGATCGGGTGAAGGTGAAGCTTCTCGAGCGAGATGAGCGCGGTCGCCTGCGTCTCTCCATGAAAGCCCTCGTTCCAAAGGCGGACGCGGCGGAAGGAGCATCGCCTTTCCAGGGCGAAGCAAGAAATGGCGACAGTGCAGCGGTCGAAACTCAACCTGAGGCAGATGGCGAAGGCGAATCGTCGAGCCGGAGCAGAGAGGATCGACCGCGGAGACCACGCCGTCCCGCACGTGGCGGAGGTCGCAGCCGGGAGTGAGCGCATTCGCGACGAAGGATGAAGTAGGACTTCGCCGCACCGTCCTGTCCAACGGACTGACCGTACTCTCGGAGCACATGCCGGGAGTGCGGTCGGTTGCTTTGGGGGCATGGGTGCGCGCGGCGTCGCTGAACGAGACACCGGAAGTGATGGGCGTCTCCCACATGCTCGAGCACATGGTGTTCAAGGGCACCGCGAAGAGGAGCGCGAAGGATCTCGCCCTCTCGCTCGAGACGCTCGGCGGGTCTCTCGATGCATACACGTCGCGCGAGCACACGTCATATCAGGCGCGTGTCCTGGACGAGCACGTTGAAATTGCAGCGGACGTCATTGCCGATCTCGTTTTCAATCCGCTGCTTCGGCAGTCGGACCTCGACCTCGAGCGGAAGGTCGTGCTCGAGGAGATCAATACCGTCGACGACACGCCCGATGATCTGGTATTCGAGCTCCATGGCGAGCAGCTGTGGGGACAGCATCCCTACGGATACCGGATTCTCGGAACACGCGAAAGCGTTTCATCTCTTACGACTGCTGATCTCAAGTCTCTGCATGATCGTGCCTATCACCCCGGGAATGTTGTCGTCGCAGCATCCGGCAACATCGAGCATGACGAGCTTGTTCGCATTCTCGAGAATACAGGCTGGTCTTCCGTTGCCGCGCGAGACGTAAGGCCCGCTGTCCCCGCTCCGGCAGTCGCGTGTCCCGTGTCGGTCCGCCACGTCGAGCGTGAAGGCGCGCAGACGCACATCGTGTTTGGCTCGCCGACTGTCGCCCACGGCGATGAGAGGCGTCACGCGCTCGGTCTCGTCGCGATGCTTCTCGGCGGCGGGATGAGCTCCCGTCTTTTTCAGAGAATTCGGGAAGATCTGGGACTCGCTTACTCCGTCTATAC
>DASROK010000387.1:0-4578 GCA_035646915.1 Gemmatimonadaceae bacterium | reverse complement strand
AACCAGCACGCCCTGAAGTTTCTTCTCTCCGCCGATGTAGCGTTTTGCCTCTTCAGGATGTTCAGCAAGGACTTCGTCGATCCATCCCGCGAGTGCTGTATCATCGCCGACTTGAAGCAGCGATGTATCATGAGCTACCTGCGCAGCCGGCTTGCCTGACTCGACCATCAGCGCAAAAACTTTCTTCCCTGCTGCATGACTCACGAGTCCATCGCGAACGAGCTTGATGAGCTGCGCGAGATCGGCGGGACGAACGCGCAGCTCATCAATGGTCGATCCCGATGCGTTCAGAATCGCCTGCACTTCGCCCATGACCCAGTTGGCTGAAGCCTTCGCGTCGCCCGATTGGCGTGCAGTACTCTCGAAGTAATCGGCCAGCTCTGGCGTGACAGAGAGCTGATCGATCTCATCAGGCGAAATCTTGTACTCTTCTGCAAATCTTTTTTTTCTGTCAGAAGGGAGCTCGGGAATCGACGAGCGTATCTCGTTGACCCAGTTGGGATCGAGCACCAGCGGAAGAAGATCCGGCTCAGGGAAATACCTGTAGTCGTGGCTTCCTTCCTTGGAGCGGCTTACTCGTGCCTCAGCCTTATTGGCATCCCACAAGAGAGTCTGCTGCGAGACTTTCTCGCCGCGGTCGAGAATTGCGCACTGCCTCGCGAACTCGTAATCGAGCGCACGCTCGACACCCGAAAACGAATTCATGTTCTTCACTTCGGTCTTGGTGCCGAGCTCTTTCTGGCCGATGGGACGCGCGCTGACGTTTGCATCGACACGAAGGCTTCCCTCCTCCATGCTGACGTCGCTGACACGGAGATAGTGAAGGATCTGGCGAAGTGTACGGAGATAGGCGCCTGCTTCCTCTGCCGATCGCATGTCCGGCTCGCTCACAATCTCGATGAGCGGGACACCCGAGCGGTTGAGATCGATTGCAGTTTGTCCGGGATATCTGTCGTGGAGAGATTTCCCGGCATCTTCTTCCATATGAACGCGTGTGATGCCGACTGATTTTTTCCCCGCCGATGTTTCGATCGAGAGACTGCCGTTGCTCGCGAGCGGCTGGTCGAACTGGCTGATCTGATATCCCTTCGGGAGATCAGGATAGAAATAGTTCTTCCGTGCGAATACCGAGACGTGATTGAGAGTGCATCCAAGCGCGACCGCAGCGCGTGATGCAAGCTCGACTGCTTTCTCATTGAGCACTGGCAGCGCGCCAGGAAGCGCAAGACAGATCGGACACGTGTTGACGTTCGGAGCCGCGCCAAAATCCGCCGAGCATCCGCAGAACGCTTTGCTCTTTGTCTTGAGCTGAACGTGCACCTCGAGACCCACAACCATCTCGTAGCGTTCCGTGCTCATTGATGCGCCTCGGCTCCCAGTGCTGCCTCGAGTGCGTATGCAACACGGAACATGGCGGCTTCGCCAAAATGCGGAGCGATGATCTGACCGCCGACCGGAAGCCCTGCCACGCGGCCAATCGGAAGAGACATCGCAGGGACTCCGGCGAGATTTGCCGTCACAGTGAAGATGTCGCTGAGATACATCTCGTACGGATCGGTGATTCCACCAATTGGAAACGCAGTGGTGGGGGTGGTTGGCGTGAACAGCGCATCCACGCCATCGCCGAACACCGCGCCAAAATCCCGCGTAATCAGCGCGCGAACCATCTGCGCCTTTCGATAGTACGCGTCGTAATACCCAGCCGAGAGGACGTACGTCCCGAGCAGTATCCGCCGCGTGACTTCGGGCCCAAAACCTTCGGAGCGGGTCATCGCGTAAAGATCCCGAAGCGATTTGCCTTCGGTCGAGCGGTACCCGTACCGAACGCCGTCGAATCGCGCCAGGTTCGATGATGCTTCTGCAGGCGCAATTATATAGTAGACGGGAATTGCCAGCGGCGTGTGTGGCAGCTTCACATCGACCACTGTCGCGCCGAGCGACTTCAGCGCGTCGACCGATTTCTCGCAGAGACTTCGGATTCCCGGATCCAGGTTCTCGGGAAAGAATTCTTCCGGGACGCCGATCTTCATTCCTTCGAGCGGCCACGCGTTGCTGGCGAGCGACATGTACTGATCGCGATACGCCCCCACCGCGTTTGGCGAGCTGGTTGAATCGAATGGATCCTCTCCTGCCATTATCTCCATCGCCACCGCGGCATCGTCGACGTTGCGGGCAAGCGGCCCGATCTGATCGAGAGACGATGCAAACGCGACGAGCCCATGGCGGCTGATGCGTCCGTACGTCGGCTTCACGCCGACAACACCGCAGAAAGCCGCAGGCTGCCGAACTGACCCGCCTGTTTCCGAGCCGAGCGCAAGCGGAACAATGCCCGCAGCGACGGCGGCGGCAGAGCCTCCCGATGATCCACCCGTCACTCGCCGGACATCACGTGGATTTCTCGCGGGGCCGTATGCGCTGTTCTCGGTGGATGATCCCATCGCGAACTCATCCATGTTCGTCTTCGCAACGATGATCGCTCCCTGCTCGCGCAGCCTGACTATCGCGGTGGCTTCGTACGGACTCGTGTAACCGGCGAGAATCTTCGAGGCACACGTGGTAGGAAGCCCGAGCGTAGCGATGTTGTCCTTGACGGCGACTGGAACTCCGGCGAGACGCCCGCCTTTTCCCGCCTTTGACATTCCAGCTTCGAGACCCTGGGCATCGCGCAGTGAAAGATTCTTGTCGCTCCAGAGAATCAGATTGAGCGAATCGCTCCCCGCCCCTGCAGCGGCTGCCTGATCGAAGCTTGCTTCGACTACATCGGTCGGGGTGAGATCGGCGGATCCGACGCGCGCTGAGATGGCAACGGCGGAGAGTGAAGCGTATTCAGTGACGTTCATGGGGCGCGATCAGTGCTGTCTTCGTGCGACGCAAGACGCGGGACGAGAATGAAACCGTCTTTTACCTCGGGAGCGAACGACGCGAGGGGGGCAAGCATTTTCAGGGGACCACTCGAGTCGGAGCGAACCGGGGTGCTCTGAACGGGAGAAAATGCGGCAAGCTCGATTTCCTTCGTGTCGACCTGCGCCAGCGCATCCATGTGCGCAAGAATTCCGTTCAGCTCGCTCACCAGGTGATCCAGTTTCTCCTCATTCACTCCAAGGCGTGCAAGCTCAGCAACATGGCGCACATCGTCATGAGTGACGGCCATCAGCCCTGTCCCCTCTCGAGTGTGGTGTAAGCGAGCTTGATTGTCTTCCGGCCCACAGCAGCATCATCGAACTCGATGACCGCCTTCACGTCGCGTCCCGTGCCGGAGAGCTCCGTGATCTTTCCCGCTCCAAAAAGCTTGTGGCGGATGCGCTCGCCGGTAACGTAACCCGAACCTGGTTCAACGGCATCGACTTGCGGCGCCGCGCCTTTCCACGCAGGAACGTCGTGCGTTTTACGCGATGGACCGCCTCGCCACATTGTCTGGCCGAATCCTGTATCGCTTCCGCGATCACGCATGAATGAGCTTCGGCCGGACGATCTGACTTTGATCGTGCGACGCTCATCGAGCATGCCGGCGGGTATGTCCTTCAGGAAACGCGATCTGATCGACATCATGAGCTCGCCGTTCCGCCGGCGCTGCTCCGCGAATGACAGATAAAGTTTTCGCTCAGCGCGGGTAATGCCGACGTAAAACAGTCTTCTTTCTTCCTCGAGCTTTGCGGGATCATCGAATGCCTGCGAGAGAGGAAACAGCCCATCCTCGAGCCCGGTGATGAACACCACAGGAAACTCGAGACCCTTCGCGTTGTGAAGTGTCATGAGCGTCACGGCATCGGCGTTTGGATCGAGTGAATCGACTCCGGCAATAAGCATTGCTCTCTGCAGAAAATGGTCGAGCGGAGTAAGTCCAACTTCGCCCCCATCCTCGATTACAGTTTCCGCCGCACCATCGATGAGCGCACCGACGTTCTCACTGCGGTCGCGTGCCGTTTCCGGAGAATCCGCCTGCAGGTAATCGCCATAGCGAATCCTGTCGACCAGCTCTCGGAGAAGCTCATCCACGCTCGCCTCTTTCGCGCGCTCGCGCAGCTCGAGAATGAGAGAAGCGAACTCAGTCAGCCCTGCAAGCTGTGCCGGCCGCATCCCCGCGAGCAGATCTTTCCTCGCCGATGCCACGAGCATCGACACCTTTTCCCGCCGCGCAATTGCCGACAGCGCTTCGATTGTCGTATCGCCAAGCTTTCGACGAGGAACCGAGACCGCCCTTCGGAAAGCTTCGTCATCGTTCGCGTTCGCGATGAGCTTCAGGTAGCTCATCAGGTCGCGAATCTCTTTTCTGTCGTAAAATCTCACCGCTCCAACGATCCGGTACGGAATCGAGCTCTTTCTCAGCGAATCTTCGATTGCGCGGCTCTGGGAGTTTGTGCGATAGAGAATCGCGAACTCGCGCAGCTCCCGCTTCTCGAGCGACTGACGGGATTTGATCTCGTCCACAACCATGTCCGCTTCATCGCGCTCATCGAGAGTCTCGTACAGCGTGACGGGATCGCCGCCGGGACGGGTAGCGCGCAAGGTCTTCCCCCGACGCCCGACGTTCGCGCTGATGGCGACGTTCGCGACCTCGAGAATGCCAGGAGTCGACCG
>DASROK010000386.1:0-2200 GCA_035646915.1 Gemmatimonadaceae bacterium | reverse complement strand
GGTGATTCACGCCGGATATCACCTGCTCGGACTGCACACGTATTTCACTGCCGGCGAGCAGGAAGTTCGCGCATGGACAATTCATCACGGTGACACTGCACCGAAGGCCGCTGCTGTAATTCACACCGATTTCGAGCGCGGATTCATTCGCGCCGAGACAGTTGCCTACGATGATTTCGTTGCGAGCGATGGATGGAAAGGCGCTCGCGAAAAAGGCTCAGTGAGGTCGGAAGGAAAAGAGTACGTCGTCGCAGACGGCGATGTACTCCTTTTCCGATTCAACGTCTAGCTGTTTCAGCGCGCGCCGTTTACACAACAGGCGCAGCCCGATATCTTTCGGGACTCACAAAACGGCCGGATCGACGGCCTTCACACCTTCCTCCCGCTCCGGCAACCAGCGGGGGGCGGAAACAGGACCACAAGGAGGATTGCCCACCGATGTCTCGGAATTACGAGGCGGTCTACATCTTCGATTCCACTCTCGAAGACGCCGCCATCAACGACAAGCTCGCCCGCTTTCACGGACTTCTCGGCGGCGCCGAGCAGCCGGAAACAAGCCACTGGGGACGGCGCCAGCTCGCCTACTCGATCGGCTCGAGGGAAAACGGATACTACGTAGTCTCGCGCTTCTCGGCAGAGCCCACGGTTCTTCCGGAATACGAGCGCGCGCTCAAGCTCGACGAAGGCGTCATCCGCTATCTCATCACCCTGCACGAGCACGAAGTCGGCGCTCCGGCATTGAGTGACGAAGAGATCGCGATGCAGGCGGCGCGACGCGGCGACGATGACGACGACGACGAGGATTAAATGACAATGCGTAGACCACAGAAAAGCTGTCCCTTCTGCGAGGGACGAGTGCGCTGGATCGACTACAAGGACGACCGCACACTTGGACGTTTCATTACCGATCAGGGGAAAATTCTTCCCAGTCGCCTGAGCGGAACCTGCGCGCGTCACCAGCGCCAGCTATCGACTGCCATCAAGCGTGCCCGATATCTCGCAATCATCCCGTATCTCAAGGGACACACCGCGTAGAATGACGGCAACCGCCGCCGCACCGGCTCCGGTACGGGGATCGTGGCGGCGGCTCGCGATCGGTCTCGGGGCGTTCATGTTCGCGCCACTGGTGCCCGCATTGCGTGCATTGATGCCGATCGAGCAGACACCAATGCTGCTGGTAGCGATGGTGGCTGTGTGCTCGATTGTCGCGTGGAAAAATGGCGGACGAATGGTTCTCGCGATTCTGTGGATTGGAATCGCAGGATTCGTTCTGCTTTCGCCGGCGGGGCCGCCCGACAGTCCATACAACTGGCTGGCACGTGGATGGACGCTTCTGCTCGCGGCGAGCTTCGGGCTGGTGAGCATCGTTGCGGCAACGGAGCATTTTTTTCCGCGTGCTCTCTCGGCACTTGCTGTCGCGACAGCATTGGGCTTTGCTCTGGTACTGGTTTCACCAGGCGGGCCGACTCGCATCACGAACGCCATGGCAACCGAGTTCAATCGCAGAAACGATCAGTCGATCGCATCACTGCGGGAAGTGAGCGGACAGCCGGGATGGAAAGAAGTGGTAGACGGATCGCCGGCGCTGCAGAAGCTCACCGAAGAAAGTGAAGCGCAGCTCACCGCGATTCCGAAATGGTCGTCGATGCTCGTTCCTGCACTGCTTGCACTCGAATCATTGGCTGCGATGGGACTGGGGTGGGCGCTGTTTCATCGCATGAGCAGTGTTGCGATCGGGCCGCAGCTTGGCAGACTGCGCGATTTTCGTTTCAACGATCAGCTCGTGTGGGGAGTCGCAGTGGGGGCGTCGATATTTCTTCTTCCCGCGTTCGCGGAAGGAAAAAATGCCGGTCTCAACATTCTCCTTTTTTTTGGAATACTCTATACGGTTCGCGGAATGGGAATTCTCGCATGGATGTCACGCACGCGCGTGATGACGTTCATGCTGATTGCACTGGCTCTTCTCGCGTGGCCGCTGGTAGCAGCGCTCGCATTCGGGCTCGGGCTTGGAGATACATGGCTCGATCTCAGAACGAGAGCTCAAGCCAAACCGCTGTAATTCACCTTTCAACTGGAATGCAACAATGGAAGTAATTCTTCGACAGTCAGTGGAGAAGCTCGGTCATCCCGGAGACATCGTGAAAGTGTCGCCCGGCTACGCCCGCAATTTTCTTCTTCCCCGCGGATATGCCTATGAGGC
>DASROK010000385.1:0-2836 GCA_035646915.1 Gemmatimonadaceae bacterium | reverse complement strand
AGATTACGCCGAGACCGCCGAGGAAAAACGGTTTTCATTTATTAAACGACGCAACCGCGGTCCGTAGTCCAACAAGTAGTCTTTCTGTTTTTCCTCGGCGGTCTCGGCGTAATCTCGGCGCCCTCGGCGTCATGCTTTTCCCGTATTTTATCCGCAATGTCAAAACGTCCTGTCGTTGTGATAATTCAGGCGAGAATGGGATCCGAAAGGCTTCCCGGAAAAGTCCTGCTCGACATTGCAGGCCAGACCATGCTGGAGCGGGTTGTAAAACGAGTTCAGAAAGCCAGGAGCATCGACAGAGTCGTCGTCGCAACCACCGATCAGGCACCCGATGATCGAGTTGCGGAGCTCGCGATCAGGCTTGGAGTGCACGTCACGCGGGGCAGTGAAGAGGACGTGCTCGGCAGATTCAGCCAGGCGGCGGAAGAGACCGGCGCCGCGACAATCGTGCGAGTTTCAGCCGATTCACCTTTTGTCGATCCCGAAGTGACCGACATGGTGGTCGATGCATTTCTCGCGGCGGATGTCGATTACGCGAGCAACAAGCTCGATCCTTCATTCCCGCTTGGGCTCGATGTCGAGGCGTTTTCCCGCGCCGCGCTCGAGACCGTCGCGAAAGAAGCAACCAAACCGTACGAGAGAGCGCACGTCACGCTTCGCATTTACTCGGAGCCCGATCAATTCAAGCTGCTTCCGGTGACAACCACGCCAAGCCGTCACTACTGGCGATGGACGGTCGACACAGAGGAGGATCTGCAATTTGCGCGTGAAGCTTATTCCCGGCTTGGCAAGTCGAATGACTTCTCGTGGCTCGACGTGGTCGACTTGATCGAGAGAGACCCGGCGCTTGCGGAAATCAACGGTCACCTCAGGCCGAAGGACGTCAGGGCTGGGTGACATTGGCACGACCTACGCCGCGCACGAGCACTGCGATCCGTCCACCCTGCTGGGACTACTGAGGCAACGTTATATTGAGGCTTGCCAGTACAATCGTAATCTCTCAACCATTCTTCACCATCACGAGCGGCTTGGATCGCTCGAGATAATCCAGGAAAGTCGTCCAGGATTTGGTCCGAACCCGCTCCTTGCGGCGTCGGTCATCGCGTGGAAACCGAGGGGTTGAGTCCAATCAAAAAATCTTGCGCTCTGCACTTAAATCGCTGAACCGGTACGCGCGGATGGCCGCGCACATTGCAATACAGAAATCCCCGCTGACGGTTCAGGCGCTTTTCTCGCACACTGAAGAGCACCGCCGACGCGGCATGGCGCGACTGTACGATCAGGGCGCCGCAATCGACCCATCGAAAGGAACGCTTCTCTTCTGGGTCCCTGGCGGCATGCCGCTCCTGCTTCACGTCGAAGCGTCGATCGCAGCAGCAATGAAGCTTCGCGGATACAACGTGCACGCGATCATCTGCAACGCTCCGTATCGCGGCTGTGCAATTCGCACAGTGCAGGAAGGCGTGCCCATCGCAAAGTGGCGTGACGTCTGCCCGACATGCACGCGCAAGACAACCGCTGTCCTCGAAACGATGGGCATTCCGTATTCCTACAACGGAGATTTCATCAGCGACGATGAGCGGGAAAAGATCTGGCAAAGCACTGCAGACGTCACGTGGGATTCTCTCGAGACACTCGAGTGGAACGGGCGCAACGTTGGGCAGAATGTCCGATCATCGATCACCCGGTATTTGCAGGGCGCTGCATTGACTGGCCATGAGGCAGTCATTCGCGAGTACGCCTACAGCGGAATTGTTGCTGCATGCGCTGCTGATCGCGCGTTCAAGCGGTTCAATCCATGGCGCGTGTTCATGTCGCACGGCGTGTACATCGACTGGGGCCCGGCGCTTCATACGGCATTCGATCGCGGGATTCCCGTTACCGGCTGGAAAGCGTCGTATCTCTCGTGGCACTTCTACCTTCGTCACGTGGAAGATCCAACGCGAATCGATTTCAAGAAACTGAGCCGCACGTGCTGGAGCGAGATCAAGTCGAAGGAGCTCACGCGGGAAGAAAATGCGCGGCTCGACAAATTTCTCGTCGACAGATATCACAACAAGATCAGCTTCGACATGAAGCAGCCCAAGACATACAGGGCTGATCTCACCGAGCTGAAACAGAAATACGCTCCGTCGAATAAGCCAGTGTGGGCTGTTCTCGCGCACATCAACTGGGACAGCGTATCCGACTACGCGCCGATGGCGTATCCGACATTCGACGACTGGATGATCGACACGATCAAACAGGCCATCGACAATACTGAAGTTCAGTGGATCATCAAGATTCATCCCGTCGAGGCGTGGGACAATCCCGCGAGCGGCGTTCAGCGCCTGATCGAAAGAGAATTTCCATCACTGCCCGATCACGTGCGCGTAATTCCCGCCGAAGAAGATGTCAGCCCCGCGAATCTGTTCGAGCTCATCGACGGCGGAGTCACCGTTTACGGTACATCCGGACTCGAGCTCGCCCTCATGGGAAAACCCGTCATACTCGGCGGCGAAGCTCATTACGGCGGGCTTGGATTTACGCACGAGGGTCTCACTCCCGGCGCATATCGCGAGCTCCTTGGAAGAGCAGCGACACTTGGCCCGCTCACTGCCGAACAGCGCGACAACGTAAGGAAGTACGCATACTCGCATTTCGTGCAGCGGCAGATTCCGCTCGAGGTGGTTCACGATCAGCGTACTGCATGGTGGGCGCTTCAGTACGAGAAACGGAATCTTCTGCTTCCAGGGAACGATCCGTTCATCCAGTTCATTTGCGACCGGCTCGTTGACGGCCGCGACTTCAACATGCCTGAGGACATCGTCACTCAGTCCGAACGTGAGGTTGGGGC
>DASROK010000384.1:0-3662 GCA_035646915.1 Gemmatimonadaceae bacterium | reverse complement strand
GTGTCTCCAGCGCGGACTCTGCAGATGCCGTCGCGAGGATGCGGTAATCGGTCTGATAGCGCTCCCGCAAATCACGTCGGATCGCGGACAGCACCTGCGGGTCATCGTCGACAACAAGAATGACGGGCTCGCTCATGCTGTCGCTCCCGCATTCTGCGAGTCCGCTGCCGGCAGACAAACTTTAAATTCTGTGCGTCCAGGCTCGGACTTCAACTCAATCTCTCCATTGTTCCGTTGCACGAGCCGGCGCACGATATCAAGACCGAGTCCGGTCCCCTTGCCCACCGGCTTGGTCGTAAAGAAAGGATCGAAGATGCGGCTGACGATATTTGCGGGAATCCCTGCTCCGTCATCAATCACGCGGACCACGACATTCTGGCCTTCACGCTTCGCTGTCAGTTCAACTCGGCCATTCTCCGCGATCGCGTCCAGCGCGTTATCGATGAGGTTTGACCAGATCTGATTCATCTCACCCGCGAAGCCGATGACAGGCGGCAATCCCGGCTCGGCCTGTAACGTTAGCGTTGCACCTTTCGACTTGGCCTTTGACGCCAGCACCACGAGCGTGTCGGCAATGCCTGCGGCAACATCGACGCGCTCGGGCGCCGCTCCGCGATCCATCTGGGTGAAGCCTTTTACAGCTGCGACGAGATCGTAGACACGCACAGCTGCACGTTGAATCTCCCAGGCGAGCTTTCGCGTAGCGCAGTCTGACGCGAGCCACTGGGCTGCAAGATCGAGGGCCTTTGGATCCAGCACCTGTGCCAATTGCTCGAGACCACCGAGCGTAATGTCGGTTTCCGCCAGAGATTCTGCGGCTGTCGTGCTCGCCCCGTGTTTCTTCAACCACACGGCGATCGAACGCTCACGGTCCTCCTGTTCAAGCGGTGACCGCACGGCCGGCGTGCGCGACCCGATACAGGAGCGCTGGATTTCCGTGATCGCCGCGAGATTCTGAGGGGACAAGCCTGCCGCTCCGAGAGCCCGCGCTGCAGCTTCCGTTTGGTAGATGCAACCCTCCAGAGACGATGCGCTCCGCTTGAGCGCCGATGCGGGATTGTTCAATTCATGCGCGAGTCCCGCCGCGAGTTTTCCAAGCGACACCATCTTCTCGTCCTGAAGAAACGTCTGTGTGAACGTCCGCGCGCGGTCGAGCATGATGTGCACAAAAATCGTCGTGAGCTCCGGGCATTCACGAATCATCGCGGGCAGGTCTTCGCGAAGGATTGTGAAGACTTCGGATTCTTCTTCGACCACGACATCTCCCGGCGGAGAAACGATGCGCGAATAGGGCATCATGCCTGTGACATCACCTGCACGCCATTCCATGACTTTGCGGCGTCCGGACGGGCCGTCGACATGAATCGTGATGTAGCCGCTGAGGACGATGTGCAGACCGGCAACCGGGCCGGACTTGGGTGTAAGGATCCCGCACGCCGGCAGAGTGTGCGTGTGTCCGTGGGAGGCGAGCCATTCGATTTCACGGCGCGGCGCAGGACTAAGAGTGCGATGTTGGCAAAGTTTCTCGAGCAGGACGTCATCCGGCATAGACCGGATACGATAGCAGGAAAAAGGAAATAGAGGGACGGGCCCCCTATTTCGCGTCGCGAAATAGGGGGCCCGTCCCTCTATTTCCCTACGAGCACCCGCTCGTTGAGCCGCAGTTCAGGCACTTGTAACAGGCGCCGTTACGAACCATCAGCGAACCGCATTCGAAGCAGACCGGAGCATCGCGATCTTCGATGTCGACCAACGAGCCTTTGCGATGCTCGGCAGGCGGTTGCGTCGGCGTTACCGATGCTGTCGGTGTGGAAGTCCCCGGCACGATCACCTTCAACGGAGTCAAGGCCGGCTCATCCACCTGAACGCCGAGCGCTCGGGCTTCATCCGTCGGCAGGAACTTCGATGCCAGATACCGGAAGATGTAATCCATGATCGACTTCGCATACGGCACCTGCGGATTCGACGTGAATCCCGACGGCTCAAAGCGCGTGTGCGTGAACTTATCGACCAGAACCTTCAGCGGCACGCCATACTGCAGCGCCATCGAGCACGTGGTTGCGAACGAGTCCATCACGCCCGACAGCGTCGATCCTTCCTTCGCCATGACGATGAAGATCTCGCCCGGCGTACCGTCTTCATACATGCCAATCGTGAGATAGCCCTCATGTCCCGCAACCCCGAACTTGTGCGTGAGCGAATGCCGCTCCACCGGCAGATGCCTCCGAATCGGCCGTGACGCTTCCTCGGGTTTCTCGGCCTTCTTGTCGGATGCGCTGGTGCTCAATGGCTGTGTTCGCTTGGAACCGTCGCGATAGATGGCGACGGCTTTCAGGCCCAGCTTCCAACCTTCGATGTACGCCTTCTCAATCTCTTCGGTCGTGACTTCGTTGGGCAGATTGACGGTCTTCGAGATGGCTCCCGAAATGAACGGCTGCACCGCACCCATCATCTTGAGATGACCCATGTAATGGATGGACCGCACGCCGTTGAGGGCCTTGAACGCGCAATCGAACACCGGCAGATGTTCGTCCTGGATGGACGGTGCGCCTTCGATGGTGCCACGATCGTTGATGTAGTCGACAATCGCCTTCACCGACGGATCGTCGTAGCCCATCTTGCGCAGTGCCGAAGGGACCGTGTTGTTGACGATCTTGATCGTGCCGCCGCCGACGAGCTTCTTGTATTTGACCAGCGCCAGATCCGGCTCGATACCGGTCGTGTCGCAATCCATCATGAAACCGATCGTGCCAGTCGGAGCGAGGACCGTCGCCTGCGAGTTGCGATAGCCCTTGATCTCGCCAAGATCCACCGCGTCGCACCACACATTCCACGCCGTATCGTACATTTCGCCGGGGATGTTCTCGCGACGGATGCTCTTTACGGAGTCGCGATGCATACGCATAACGTTGAGGAAAGGATCGCGGTTGATCATGTAGCCCGAGCATGGCCCGACTTCTCCGGCGATTCGCGCCGACTGCAGATAAGCTTCACCGGTCATCATCGCTGTAATTGCCGCCGCGTAGTCGCGACCTCGGTCGCTGTCATACGCCATGCCCTGCGACATGAGAAGAGCGCCGAGATTCGCATAACCCAGTCCCAGCGGACGATAGTCAAACGAGTTGATCTCGATCTTCTTCGTTGGATAGCTCGCGAAACCGACGATGATTTCCTGCGCCGTGATCGTGATGTCGACTGCCTTGCGGAAGGCATCCACGTCGAAGCGACCGTTGGCGTCCGAAAACTTCATCAGGTTCAGTGAAGCCAGATTGCACGCGGAATCATCAAGGAACATGTATTCAGAACAGGGATTCGAGGCATTGATCGGCGCGGTGTTCTTCGAGGTGTGCCATCGATTGATGGTCGTGTCGTACTGCATGCCCGGATCGCCACAGATGTAAGCGGAGTCGGCAATCTGCCGCATCAGGTCACGCGCCTTGTAGGTGTCGACCACGGCTCCGTCCACGACCGCTTTCGTTTCCCACTTGCCGTCGCTCATCACGGCGTGCATGAATTCATCATTCACGCGCACGCTGTGGTTCGCATTCTGAAAGAAGATCGACGAGTAGGCTTCGCCATCCACGCCGCCGCCGTAGCCGTTATCGAGCAGCACCCAGGCTTTCTTCTCTTCATTGGACTTGGAGTTGATGAACTCCATGATG
>DASROK010000383.1:0-9499 GCA_035646915.1 Gemmatimonadaceae bacterium | reverse complement strand
GACATTGCGTATATCTCCATGCGTGGCACACTCTCACATGATCATCGCGACGGCAGCCATTCTGATCTCGACGGCTGGATGACGGGCTCGCTTCAGCTCGATCGGCGTCTTGGCTGGATCACCGAATCGCGTGCGGAGATTGATGTCACGTCGGTTTTTCTCGCGCCTCCGGGCGCGGACCGCATGAAAGTGCGCACGCGAGTGTCGCAGCATCTCAAGGCAGGACCTTCCAGATGAAGATCGTTCACATCGCTGATCTCCATCTTGGATTCAGGCAGTTCCAGCGGCTTACGCCAACCGGGCTCAATCAGCGCGAGACCGATGTCGCGCAGGCATTCAAGAAGGCGATCGACAGAATCATCGAGCTGAGGCCCGATGTGATTCTCGTCGCGGGCGATGTATTCCACGCAGTGCGCCCTACGAATCCGGCGATCCTGCAGGCGTATTTCCATTTCTCGCGCCTGAAGGAAGAGCTGCCCGAGACAGTCGTAGTGATGATCTCGGGAAATCACGACACACCGCGAACAATGGAGACCGGCTCGATTCTCAGTCTCTTCAAGACGCTGGGAGTCACTGTCGTCGAATCGGAGCCGAAGAGCATTTTTTTCGAGGATCGCGGCCTCCACGTTTACGCTGTTCCTGACGGAACAACAAAAGCTGCGCGATTCACTCCACTTCCTCAGGCGAAGCACAACGTGCTTCTCATTCATACTGAAGTTGAAGGAGTGATCAACCGCTTCAGCGCGATTGGAGAGCGAAGCTCGCCCGATCTATCGCTGCGGGAGCTCGCGCCGGAAAAGTGGGATTACGTTGCTCTCGGGCATTACCATGTTTACAGGCAGGTGGCGCCAAACGCGTATTACTCCGGCGCTACTGAATACACGAGCACGAACGTCTGGGGCGAAGTGGATGAGCAGCGCGAAAAGAACATCGAAGGGAAGGGATTCATCGAGCATGATCTCGAGACAGGGGCGCATCGATTTCACCCGCTGTATCTCTCACGCACTGTCATCGACATCCCTGAGGTCAGCGCTGTCGGTCTGACAGCCGCGGAGCTCAGTGAAGCAATTGCGACAGCGGTCGAAACATGCGATGGCGGAATTGACGATCGCATCGTCCGCCTCATTGTGCGCGATGTTCCGCGACACATCCTGCGCGATCTCGATCACCGCAAGATTCGCGAGTACAAGCGCCGTGCCCTGAATTTCCTTCTCGATGCGCGCCGTCCAGTTCCGCCGCGTATCGAAGTCGGCAGTGGAGCGCCCGGACGGCGTGCATCGCTGACCGAGACCGTGCGCTTGATGCTCGAGTCGCGCGCAGTGACCCCGGGAATCGACCGGAAAGCACTCGTCGATCTCGGTCTCAAGTATCTGGACGAAGTCGAGCGTCTCGCGCCGGCAGCTGTCGGAGAAGAAGCGTGAAGCTCAAGGCACTGAGACTCACCAACTTCCGGCAGCACATCAGCACCGAGATTCAGTTTGAATCGGGCCTGACTGGAATCATTGGCCCGAACGGCGCGGGAAAAACAACAATCCTCGAAGCGATTGCCTTCGCGCTGTATGCGTACGGAAGATCGACTCGCGAGCAGATGCTTTCAATCGCGGCGACCGGACGCCAGACAATGAAAGTCGAGCTCGAGTTCGAGCTTGGCCGCCACATCTATCGCGTTGTTCGAGGAAGAACATCGGCGGATCTCTATGTCGATGGCGAAGAAACCGCTCTCGCAACAACGCCGTCAGCAGTAACCGAGCGCCTCCAGAAGCTGCTCGGCATGTCGCGTGACGAATTCTTCCGCACCTACTTCACCGGACAGAAAGAGCTCGCGCTGATGGCGGCCATGGCCGCGTCGGAGAGGGCGCGATTCCTCTCCAAGGTTCTGGGTTACGAAAAACTCCGCTTTGCCCAGGATATGATCAGTGATCGCAGGCGCACACTGAGCGCGGAAATAAGCGGGCTTCGCGCAGGAATGCCCGATCCTGAAGCGGTTGAGCGCGCAGTGGTTGCCGCTCGCGAGCGCGTGGAGCAGGCAACTTCCACTTCACAGAGCGCCGAGCACAGACACTCTCTCGCCAACGCGGCTCTCAACGCGATTGCTCCGCGCTGGGAACTCGCGCAAAAAAATCGCGACAAGGTGCTCGCAATCGCATCAGAGATTACGCTTCACGAAAGGGAAGAAGCGGCAATCAGGCGCGAGCTCGAGCGCGTAGCAGCGGAAATCTCGACGATCACTGCTTCGCGGGATGAGCTTTCGAGACTTCAGCGATCGCTCGAGCCTCTCGGAGAGCTGAGGGACGAGCTGTCGATACTGGACGAGATGTATCGCGAAGAAGGCCGCCGCAAGACTCTGGTCGAAGGTGAGACTGCGCTGCGCGAGGAGATCGATCGGCTCCGCGCGCGCCACACCGTTATCGAGAAGGCACCCGCGCAGGAAGAGGAAGTCACGCTCGAGCTCGAGAAAAAACGCGATGAGCTGGAGCTTGCTCAAGGTGATCTCGAGGCGAGGCGGACAGAATGGGTGCGCGACCGGCAGGACGCGGACACCAAGCTCCGTGATCTGCGCAAGCAGTACGTCGAGGTCCAGGAGCAGCGCGAACGAGTCATCAGCCTCGGTGCCGATGGTGCGTGCCCAACATGCAGCAGAAAGCTCGGAGAAAATCTCGAGAAAGTCGTCGAACACCTGACTGAGACCATAGAGACGCTCCGCGTTGACGGTGCCTACTACAAGAGCAGATTCGAGCAGTTGTCGGAAATGCCGGCCAATGTCAAAGAGCTCGATGAAAAACGTCGCGCGCTCACTGCAGAGACTGGCGCGCTCGAGCGAAAACTCGCGCGAGTGCAGCTCCAGGTGCAGGAGCTCACCGCGCTCACGCGCGACCTCGCGGTGAAAGAGCGCCGGCTGGAGCAGATGCAGCGCGACATCGCCGTGATTGCGCGAGGCTTCGATGCATCGCGATATGACTTCGTAAAAGCGGAGATTGCCAATCTCAATCCGTTGAGCGATCGCGCCGCGAGACTTGGCGCGCTTCTCGAGCGTGAGCCGGCGTTACTCGCTCAGCAGAGAGAATACACGGTGGCAGTGTCGAATACCGAATCGACTCTTGGCACGCTGAGAGTACGTCATCGACAGATGTCATTCGCAATTGCCGATCACGACAAGCTGAAAGCGGATTACGAGCGCTGTTTCGCGGATGCGCGTTCTGCCGAGCTGGATGCTATCACCGCTGGCGGCAATCTCAGGAACGCAAAAGAAGCTTTCGACAAATCAGTCATCGCCAGCGAGGAATCCCGGGCACTGCAGGCAACTGTTGCCGAGCGGGAGCAGGAACGCCGGCTGCACGAGGAGCTGGATCGCGCGTTCAACGACATGCGCGCGCAGCTGAACGCTGAGCTGCGCCCTGAGCTTTCCGAGCTGGCTACGACTTTTCTCCGCGAGCTTGTCGATTCCCGCACCGCGGAGATCGAGCTCGACGAGCGCTACAACATCTCGGTGCTCGAGGACGGAATCGCGAAGCCTGTGCTGTCAGGGGGCGAAGAAGATCTCGCAAATCTCGTTCTTCGCCTTGCAGTCTCGCAGATGATCGCTGAACGATCGGGGCAGGCATTCTCGCTTCTGGTTCTCGATGAGGTTTTTGGATCTCTCGACGAAACGCGTCGCTTCAATGTTCTCGATCTTCTTCGAGCCCTCGGCGACAGGTTCGAGCAGGTGATTCTCATCACTCACATCGAGTCCGTCCGCGAAGGCCTCGATCAGGTCATTTCGGTTCGCTACGATCCGTCTCTTGCTGCTTCCGTAGTGCAGCAGACCAAGGGCGCCGGCGTTGCGCATTCGGAGGAGCGTGATGCTGCGTTTGAGATGGAGACGGCAGGAGCCGCGTGATGGCAGTCGCACGAACGTGGAGACCTGCCCGGCTTCCTGGTGGTCCGCACCAGGTCCATGATGCTGACATTGCGGATTTGAACGACGTTTTCAGTGAAGCGTTCACAGATCGATATCGTCGCGATGGAATGGCTGGTGTGCGCGTGCCGCACCTGAATCCGCCCGTGTGGCGATTCGCCATCGCCGATGCGGGTACGGGCGCGATGCTCTGGCGCGATGACCGCGGGCGAGTGGTTGCATTCAACATTGCGCATCTCTCGGGAACCGAGGCGTGGATGGGACCGCTTGCAGTTCATCCCGATCATCAGGGCCACGGACTCGGCAAAGCTGTTGTTACCGCCGGCATCGAGATGCTGCGCGCGGCAGGCGCGACTGTGATCGGGCTCGAGACAATGCCGCGAACCATGGACAACATCGGCTTCTACTCATCGCTCGGCATGACGCCGGGCTTCCTGACTCTGACCGTGACGGTCGATGGGGTTTATTCGCCACCGATGACCGGCCGTCTAAAAACGGTGAGACTCGGCAGCCTCGTTGGTGATGATCTCGAGCAGGCGGTTCAGCAGTGCCGCACGCTCACGTCATCCATACTCGATGGATACGACTTTACGCGCGAGCTCCGGCTCACCGAAGAGCTCGCACTTGGCGATACGGTGATGCTGTGCGACGGCGACGACATTATTGCATTCGCGCTTTGTCATTCGGTTCCGCTTGTCGAAGGGCGAGTGCGCGAGGAGCTGCGCGTTCTGAAACTCGTCGCGCGAAGCGATGAAGATTTCGAGATGCTCGTCACAGCACTTTCCGATCACGCGCGACGCAGCGGTACTCGTCGCGTCGCACTTCGTGTGCAGGGTCAGTATTCTGGTGCTTACCGCCGGCTCATGCGCCGCGGCGCCCGCGTCCGCTGGTCAGATCTTCGAATGACACTCGATGGTTTTCCGGAGATTGTCCCCTCGAGTGGAATAGTGCTTTCTAACTGGGAGATATAAGCGTAACTACGGATGATCTTGGAAGACGAGGAAGATCTGTAAGACAAGGAAGAACTACGATCTGGTGTTTTTTAATAACAACATCAAGCGTAGTTCTTTTTCGTCTTACAAATCTTCCTCGTCTTCCCAGTCCACCCGTAGTAATTCATTTCCTCCGCATTAGCGACCCAATCGCATCGCCGAAAGAAATATTCTTGAGATATAGAAGCTCCTCAGGTGCAAAGGGAATCGGATTTATCCCGAGTGCAGGCAGATCGTTTGAAGGAGTGACATTATCGAGGGCGAGAAGATCCAGCAGCCCAGTAGTGACCGGAGGATGCGGCAGGACTGCCTGAGCAAGCGCAATAAAGGGTCGCAGTGCCGCGACAGGAACGCCGACCAGAACGCGCGATGCCTTCATTGCGACGAGAATTCGCTCCGTCATTTCACGCAGCGACAGTGGCATCGGGCCACCCAGTGACAAAACACGGCCAATCGTCGAATCATCATCGAGACACTTCGCGACTGCAGCAGCCACGTCCGACACCGCCACAGGCTGAAAGCGAGCCTTGCCGCCGCCGGGGAGTGGGTACAGCCCGGGCGACAATCGAACCAGCCGCGCCAGAACGTTCACGAACTCATCTTCGGGACCGAAAATCACTGACGGCTTGAGAACTGTCCATTGCAGTGAGCTGTCGGTCACGTAATCCTGCGCGATGCCCTTGCTGCGGAGGAATGGATAAGCCGACTTCGAATCGGCGCCGTTCTGCGACATGTAAATGATTCGATCGACTGATTCGGCCCTTGCTGCGTCGACAATCACGCGTGTAGCGCGAGTGTTTGAATCCTCGTAGCTCTCGCCTTTCTTCTCGATTGCGATCGCCGCGAGGTGAACGACGGCACCTGCGCCTTTGAGTGCGGCGCGCACTGAATCGGGATCGCGCACGTCTCCGGATCTGATCTCGAGCTTGAGATGTCCCAGTCGCTCGGCTGCACGAGCTGCGCTGCGTACGAGAGCCCGAACTTGCCATCCCTGTTGTGTGAGAACTGTGCACGTGCGCTTGCCGACAAGACCTGCCGCACCGGTGACCACAACCGGTTTTTCCCGATGAATGCGCTCAGGCTGTGGCTGTTCTGCGACGGCGACTAGCTGCTCAGCGTCAGGCTCGAATGAAGTGGAGAATCCGTCGGAGGATTGGTTCATCGAGCCCGGTGTGGGGATCTACTTCTTGGGAGGAATCGGATCCTTTCTGACGATTATCCGCCAGAAAAGAAGGAAGCAACCAATCGTGAGCAGCAGGTGTACATATCCTGGCGCTTCGGTTGTGATTGTTATCACAGCCCAGGCAGCGAGCATCAGAATTGCTGCAATGATTCCAAAGTCCATTTGTAATTTCGTTGACGGTAAGTTTACCCGCTCGTAAATTATAGTCCTTCGAGGAGCGTGACGTTTGCGCTTCTTTCGGAATGGAGAGATTCACTTTTTGAGCCGATAAGTCCTCCGGGTGGGTCCGAGAAGTCGTGCTGATGTCATGCCCCAGTGCGGGGAAGGCAGTAGGCAGCGGTGAGGGCCTCATACATTCGACAGGGCTTCAAAAACCCTCTTCGTTCCAGTTTTTCAGCTCCGCCGTCGCCGTTGTGTGCCGGCGGAGTTTTTTTCTTTGCCGGTTCATAAGTCAGCATTCAGCATTCAGTATTCCCGTTCATGCCAAGAGTCACGGTCACCCGTCGCATGCGTTTCAACGCTGCGCACCGCGTTTACAATCCGTCTTTTTCCGACGCCGAAAACGAATCGACGTTCGGCAAATGCAACAACCCGAACTGGCACGGACACAACTACGAGCTCGAGATCTCGGCAGAAGGAGAGATCGATGAGCGAACGGGATATGTGCTCGATCTTGCAAAGCTGAAGGAAATCGCAAACCGCGAGATCATCGAGAAAGTCGATCACAAGAACATGAATCTCGATGTCGACTTCATGAAGGGAAAGATTCCCACGGCCGAGAATATCGTCGTTGAGTTCTGGAAGATCCTCGAGCCGGCGGTGAAGCCTGCAACGCTCACGCGGCTGGTGCTGCGCGAGACGGAGAACAACTATGTCGAATATTCAGGTAACTGACGAGCTCGAAGAGCTGGTGCGCCAGCAGCTCGAGCTGCTGGGCGAAGATCCAGATCGGGACGGGCTTCTCAAGACTCCGGAGCGCGTTGCAAAATCACTCAAGTGGCTCACGCGCGGATACGAACGCGACGCCAAGCAGGTCATCGGTGACGCGCTCTTCGACGAATGCCACAGCAACATGGTGATGGTGCGCGACATCGAGCTCTACTCGCTGTGCGAGCATCACATGCTGCCGTTTTACGGAAAGGCGCACGTCGCATACATACCCGATGGAAAGATCGTCGGACTCTCCAAGCTGCCGCGCGTAGTGGATGTCTTTGCGCAAAGACTTCAGGTGCAGGAGAGACTCACCGAGCAGATCGCAACTGCGCTCACCGAGGTGCTGGAGCCTCTCGGCGTCGGGGTGGTGATCGAAGCGTATCACCTCTGCATGATGATGCGCGGAGTGCAGAAGCAGAACTCAAAGACAATTACATCAGCGTTGCGCGGAGTTTTCCGGGAGGATTCCAAGACACGCGATGAATTCCTGAGACTCGCCCACAACGGGTAGGATCGGATGCACATCGAGCTGATCGATCTCCTGCGGTGTCCGAAGGATCACGAGGAGACGTGGCTCGTTGCGGCGCTCACCGCCGTTCAGGACCGATTCGTCATCAAGGCAAAGCTGGGATGCCCTGTTTGCGGAGTGAGCTACTCGATCTCGAATGGAGTCGCCGATTTGCGAATTCAGCCAGGCGATCATTCTCCGTCACACACAACCACGGATTCGGATGACGCAGTTCGCATTGCCGCGCTCTTGAATCTCACCCGGCCGGGAGCGGTGGCGGTTCTCGAGGGAGATCACGCTGCTGTTGCGCAGAACGTCAGCGACATGACGGAGAGCAGGATAATTGCAATCAATCCAGCTGCCGGGGTCGAAGACTCGGAGACCGTTGCGGCAGTTCTGTGTGATGCGAGAATCCCGCTCGCTTCCGATAGCGTGATCGGAGTTGTATGTGAAAGCGCCTCGATTATTCAGGACGTACCGAGAGTTCTCCGCAATGGCGGAAGAGCGCTGCTTCCTGCAGCCGCAGTGATTCCTCCAGGACTCACGGAAATCACTCGCGACGATCGGAATGTTCTCGTCGAATCAGTGGGTACAATCGTAGAATTGCTTCACTCTCATTCTTTGTAGATCGCGTCGATAATCTCTTTGTAGTGCTTATCGATGACGCGGCGCTTCACTTTCTGCGTGGGCGTCATCTCGCCTCTCTCGAGCGAGAAATCATGTTCGAGCAGCGCCACCTTCCTCGGCATCTCATAGTGCGCAAGACCGGAGCATGCGCCGAGGACTTCCTCGTCCATCTTGGCGATTACAGCGGGATCCTTGATGAGCTGGGCGCGATCCGTCCATAGAAGTCCTTTGCGCCTGGCCCAACCCTCGAGCTGCTCGAAGTTCGGGACTATGAGAATCGACGGAAATCTTCTCCTGTCGCCGATAACGACTGCCTGGCTCACGAACTTGTTCGTCTTGACGAGATTCTCGATTGGCTGCGGCGCAATGTTCTTTCCGCCAGCTGTGACAATGATGTCTTTCTTGCGATCAGTGATCGCGATGAATCCGTCACGAATCTCGCCGATGTCCCCGGTGTGAAACCAGCCCTCTGAATCGATTGCTTCTGCCGTTGCTGAAGGATTGTTGAAGTAACCCTTCATTACACTCGGACCGCGCGTGAGAATCTCGCCATCAGGCGCGATCATCACCTCGACTCCCGCAACCGGACGCCCGATGGTCCCGATTCTAAAATCCTGCGGCGTGTTCACACCAATAACGGGAGACGTCTCCGTCAGCCCGTAACCCTCGAGAATGATCAGTCCCGCAGCGTAAAAGAACTTGTTGATCTCTGGCGCGAGCGGAGCGCCACCAGACACAAAGAAGCGCAAACGTCCGCCGGTTCTCTCCTTGAGTTTGGAGAATACGAGCTTCTGGGCGATCGAATACTTCCGCGCAAGCATGCCGCCAGGCTCGCGTCCCGCAAGTTTTTCATCTGCCCACTCGTCAGCCACACCCCGGGCCCAGAAAAAAATCTTCTTCTTGATGAAGCCCCCGGCGAGCGCGTTCTGCAGAACCCGCGCATACATCTTCTCATACAGCCGGGGAACCGAGAACACGATTGTCGGCCGCACATCGAGCATGTTCTGCGGCACGGTGTCGAGGCTCTCCGCATACGCGATCGAGCTTCCGGTGGCGAACATGAGATAATCGCCCATGCGCTCGAAGATGTGCGACAATGGCAGAAAGCTCAGCGCAACATCGTTGCCGGCGAAAGGCAGCTTGCGCGATGCCTCGAGGTTCGAGTGAATGTTGTTGTGCGTCAACATCACACCCTTGGGATTGCCAGTAGTTCCTGAAGTGTAGATCAGTGTTGCAAGGTCATCCGGCCGCACTCCATCCGCCGTTCGCCGATAAGCCTCGAGCGACTCCGCCGTCTCAGCCGCCGCTCCACGGTGCTCGAGTGCCGCAAGCGTCATGTCGGCTGACGGCCCGACTTCGTC
>DASROK010000382.1:0-6364 GCA_035646915.1 Gemmatimonadaceae bacterium | reverse complement strand
ATGCGATACGCTGCTTCATGCACCCGTTTCTTGTCGACCTTCTTTAGCTGCACCGCCTGAACCACGTTCGATGCTTCCTCAGTTCCGCCGAACTGATCGACGCCGGCGTTGATTGCTTTTGCGAAACGGTCGACCTTCGAGAGGTTCTCCACTCCCCACGGCGTTGCAACCGACGCAAACGACGGCCGCTCACCTTGCGGAGCGCCATTGCGACAGGCTTCTGAGCAATCGTTGGTGACTGCCCAGTCAGTCAGCACAATTCCCTTAAATCCATATCGGTCTCGCAGCAGCGTAGTCACGAGCTGATGATTGAATGCCGCGCCGACCTGTTCCAGCGGAAGCTGATTGAGCGTTGCGCCTTCGAGAATCGAGTAAGTCGGCATCACTCCGCCAACGTGAGCTTCGAACGCGCCGAGGAACGGTTTGACGTGATACTGGAAATTCCTTCCCGGAAACGTGGCGAACTTTCCGTAACTCGAGTGACTGTCAAAACCGTTCTTCTGCGCGCCGTACCCAACCCAGTGCTTCACTACAGCGAGCACACCCACCGAGTCGACGCCGTTCGCGCCATGCTGGAACCCGCGCACATATCCGCGCACGAGCTTGCGCGCCAGCTCCGCATCTTCGCCGAACGTTCCGTTGATTCTGCTCCACCGCGGCTCAGTTGCGAGATCTGCCTGAGGGGACAGCGTTTCCTGGATGCCCACTGAGCGATACTCACGTCGCGCAATGTCGGCGAAGCGGCGAATGAGACTCTCGTCACCGATTGCAGCGAAGCCCAGCGTTTCCGGCCACTGCGAGAATTTCCCAGCCTGAACACTCGCACCCACTACATACTGAAAGTGATTTCGGGGATCAGTGCTGATCGTAAGAGGAATCCCGAGACGCGTAGCCTCGGCAATTTCCTGAAGCTTGTTGTGCTCCTTCGCCAGCGCGCCTGCATCACCGCCGAGTCTGGTGATGAAGCTGTTGACTTTCACGTCTCGAATCAGCTTGCCGATCGAAGCTGAATCGTATTCGGCGCCGACCCCCGCCATGCCCAATGGTCCCCTCGAGCGCCCAGTGCCGTGCATCATCATGCCGGCCTTTTCCTCGAGCGTCATTCTCGATACCAGATCGAGCGCGCGCCTGTCCGCACTGAGGCGCCAGTCTTCGTACGGATCCAGTGTTCCGTTTCTGTTCAGGTCCTTGAATTTGAGATTGCTTCGCTCGATGATCGGCGCTGAGTGAGCGCCTAGATGCGGCTGAACGGAATGTCCTGTCTGCGACTCGCTGAGGAAAGGAGAGAGAATGGCAAGCATGCTGACGACGAGAGTCTTCTTCGCGTTCATTCGCACTCCGTTACTGGCTGTCCTCTTTAGAACTGCAGCGCCGATATGTACGCGTAATCGCGTTGTACGCTTTCGAGCGGCGTGCCGGGATAAGTCTCCTGCTCGACGAATACCTGCTTCTCTTCAATCCGGTCGATGTCGCCAAGAAGGCACCGGAAGTTGATGATGCCCTTCCCAAGCTCGGTGTCATCCGTTGGGCCAAGCTTTGGCACGTCCTTGATGTGAAACAGCCAGTATCGCCGACTGTGTCGGTGAAGAAGCTCTATGGGATCGATGCCTGCCATTGCAGCGTTGCCAGTATCGAGCTGAAGCCGTACGTACTCCGGCTCGGTACGCTCGACCAGCACGTCGTACGGACGGGTTCCGTCAATCGGTGTGTGGTCGGCCGCGTGATTGTGGAAGCCGATGTGAATGCCATCACGCAAGCTGCGCTGTCCCGCTTCATTCAATCGGTCAGACCAGCGCCGGTAGTCGTCCAGCTTCCGCTCGCCCTGTATCGGCAGGCTTGCAACAACTATGTACTGCTGGCCGAGTGTATGTGCTTCTTCGAGTAAGCGGTTGAGATTGTCGAGTGCATCGCCACCGGTGTGCGTCGACGTTGCGCGAAGCCCGTTTCGGTCCAGCACCTGACGCAGCTGCGGGGAAGGCATTCCAAAGTTGTTGAATGAGCTGAGCAGCTCGATGTACCTGTATCCAGCGGCGGCGATGCTGGCGAGTGTGCGCTCCAGATCCTTCTTCGCATCGTCGCGAAGACTGTAGAGCTGGATTCCAACACTGCCCAGCCGGCGAGATCCGGTGGCTGTCCTGCGCGGCACGCATCCGAGCTGTGCGGCGCCAACTGCGATGCCAACGCTTGTCAGGAATTCGCGGCGGTCCATGGTTGCGAAAATCTACTGAATATGAGTTTTTGAAGTCACTGTTATTCAACCCCGGCCAGGTCCATGAAACTCTACACATACCTCAATTACGGCGGCAACTGCAGGCAGGCGTTCGAGTTTTACGCTGAGCACCTCGGTGCGAAGATAGTGATGATGATGACGCATGGTGAGCAGCCCGTCGCTGGCAAGGTGCCTGACGAGTGGGAGGATGCAATTCTTCACGCACGCATCGACATCGGCGACACCACCGTGCTCGGCGCAGATGTCCCGCCGAATGTTTTTGAGCCGATGAGGAGCGCCTACCTGTCGTTGTTCGTCGATAGCGACGAGGAGGCCGACCGTCTATATGCTCTTCTGACCGAAGGCGGACAGATCTTCATGAAGATGGAAGAGAACTTCTTCGCTCACAGGTTCGCCATGTTCAGGGACAGGTTCGGCACATCGTGGATGCTTCTTCACGAGCGAGCCATGCAATGATCAGACAGGATCCCGCTCCCTATAACATTTACGAGTTCGACGGATTCAAGCCTGTAGTTCATGAGTCTGCGTTCATCCATCCGAATGCGACCGTGACTGGCAACGTCATCATCGGTCGCGATGTCTATGTGGGTCCGGGCGCTGCGATCAGGGGGGACTGGGGCGGAATCATCATTGAAGACGGATGCAACGTGCAGGAGAACTGCACCGTGCACATGTTCCCGGGAGTCAATGTCGTACTCGAGGAGTCAGCGCACATCGGACACGGCGCAGTGATTCACGGTGCTCGCATCGGCCGCAATTCGCTCGTCGGGATGAATGCGGTTGTGATGGACAATGTCGTTGTCGGCGCGGAGTGCATCATTGGTGCGCTCACGTTCGTTCCCGCGGAAATGCAGATCCCCGCACGCAAAGTTGTGGTGGGAAACCCAGCGAAGATCGTCAAGGATGTAAGCGACGACATGATTGCATGGAAGACCGAGGGCACCCGGCTGTATCAGTCGCTTCCCGAAATGCTGAGAAACACTCTCAAGCCAACTCAGCCGTTAACTGAAGTCGAGGCTGATCGCCCGAGTCAGAAACGGACCTACATCAGCTGGAAAGAGACATCGGAAGGCTAGCCGCGGATCGCCCTCGCAGTCGAAGGCCAATCAGCACCATCGCTCCAATCGCGAGCCACACGAGTCCGCCAACTTTTGCGTGAACATCGGCGTTCACGAGCACGAAAGCTATTATCGCAAATCCGATTACCGGTGAAAGCAGATGCACGCCGAATGCGCGCGAACGTCGCCTGATCAGGAAATAAACGACGACCGACACATGCAGCATCAGGAACGAGAAGAGCGCCCCGAAGTTGACGAGTGACGACACGAGCCCCACCTGACCGACGAAGAACAGTCCGAGTATCAGACTCACCGTTGCGACGAAAAGAATCGCGCGCTCCGGGACCCGCCGCGTTGGATGGACGTGCGCAAGAAAGCGGGGAAGCTGACCGTCGCGGGCCATCGCGAACAGCAGTCGCGCGGTTGCTGCCTGCGCAACGAGCGCATTAGCGATCGCTGCTGACAACGCCGCCGACACAGCGACGATGACCTTGAACGCTGAACCGCCAACAATCGCTGAGATGGTGTAGAACGCGTCGTTCATCGCCGCTTCGCCGGCGAACGTTGTCCGATCGGGCACCAGCAGCGCCGCGATATAAGTCTGAATGATGAAGAGAATCGCCGCGATGCACAGTGCAATCATCGTCGCCTGCCCAACCACTCGAGTGCCTCCCTTTGCTTCCTCAGCGAGTGTGGATATGGCGTCGAAGCCAAGGAAAGAGAGCACCGCAACGGACAGTGCGCTGAAAATGATATTGAAATGAAACTCGGCGGGATTGAAGAACGGCTTGAGAGTCCAGTGTGATCCGTTCACGCCGCGACTGACAGCGACCGCGCCAAGAAGAACGAAAAGCGCAAGCACGATGAGCTCGCCGGCAAGAAAGATCTTGCTCGCGCGTGCTGTGGTCTCGATGCCGAGCATGTTGATCACCGTGTTGAACACCAGAAACCCGATGATCCAGAGAGGCTGCGGAACTGACGGCACAACAGCGTGCATCGCCACCGCTCCAACCACGTAGCAAAGCGTAGGGACAAGGAGATAGTCGAGGAGGATTGCCCAGCCCGCGAGAAATCCGGCCGATGGATGCAATCCGCGCCCGGCGTACGCGTAAACGGAGCCAGCAACTGGAAATGCCTCAGACATGGCGCGATAGCTCAGTGCAGTGAACACCATCGCAATGAGACCGATCAGGTAGGTGAGTGCCACCATCCCTTTGGACGCATTGAACACGATTCCGAAGATCGCGAATGGGGCAGTCGGGACAATGAAGACGAGCCCGTACACGAGAAGGTCGCCGAGGCTCAAGCTTCGGCGCAGCTCGGCGTCATAGCCGAACTTCGAGAGGTCAGCGGATTCGGCTGCTTGTGGTGTGGTCAAAGCCGGCCGCCGTCGACGTCGCTGAGAAACTGGATAACGCCTTCGACATAAGTCTTCTGGTCGTCATACATCGACAGGTGGCTGCCGTTCGGGCAGAAAAGGTAGCGCCCGTTTTTCACCTGCTGCGACATCCACTCCATGTGCGCGGGATCCATCGTGTCATGTCGCGCGCCGATGACCAGCGTCGGCACGGTGATATTCGCGAGATCCGCAGTGCGATCCCAGTTGACGAGTTTTCCACTCGCGCCCAGCTCACTTGGCCCTTGCATCGGAATGTAAACCGCCTGGTTGAGATGTTCGAACATCCGGTTCACAGGCTCCGGCCATTGGTCCGCGGGAATTCGCAGAACATGCTCGGTGTAGTGATGCTCGATCAGCAAATTCATGTAGCGAGGATCGTCGTACTTTTTTGCCGCCTCGAGCTGTTTGATCTCGGCGAGCGCATCCTGATCGAGTGCGGGCATGATCACTTCGTTCGCATACGCGTTGTAAGCGGGGATGCTTGCCATCATGTTCGAGATGATCAGCCCCTTCAGGTGCTGCTGATATCTGAGCGCGTACTCGATAGCCAGGATTCCGCCCCACGAATGGCCGAGCAGAAAAAAATTGTTGTGATCGAGGCCAAGTGCTTTCCGAACCTGTTCTACTTCTTCGACAAAGCGCGGAATCTCCCACAGATCAGGATCGTCGGGCTGGTCGCTATGCGCAGATCCGAGCTGATCGTAGAAGTAGTACTCTATACCGGCATCGGGGAAATAACCGTCGAATGCTTCGAAGTATTCGTGCGTGCCGCCGGGCCCGCCGTGCAGGAGAAGAAGCTTGATGCGCGGATTGTCGCCGACGCGTTTCGTCCACACGCGAAAATTGCCTTTCGGTGTAGTGATTGGAATTAGCTTGACACCGATGCTAATGTCTGGTTCGCTCATGCAGACAGTTAATGCGACGAAAACGTCGTCCAGTCAATTATTCCGTCACCGGGTCAAGAGCGCTTTGAAACGTGGCTCCTGACGAAGTGGATCGAGCAGCGGATCTCGCTTCAGGTGCAGCTGGAAATGCAGTGACGCACGAGGTCTGTACGTCTCGAGCCACTCGAGCGCGGATTCCTTGTTCCCGATAAACGCGTACGCTGTCCCGATGGCCAGGGCTGCATGGTCCATCGGTGACTTTCTATCGGTCAGCTTCTCGGCATCAGCGATCAGTTTCAGCGCGCGGGCTGTGTCTCCTTTTGCTGCAGCAACTTCTGCGAGTCCCTCGAGTCCGCGCACGCGCGTTGGTCCTTCATCAAGTCGAAGAGCCGCCTGATAGAAAGCTTCAGCGTCATCATATCGACCGCGCATGAGTGCAGTTGCACCGGCGGTCTCCCTGGCCCACGGAAGCCGCGGGCTGTTGAGGATGGCCGAGTCGCTCCACGCCGCGGCACTGTCGTACTGGCGGCGCCAGTAGAAATGATTGGCATAAGGTGTTGCGCCCTGGCGATAACCCATGCGGACCGCTCTTCGCATATGAATCAAAGCACTGTCCATCTCGCCGAGGTCTTGTTCATCCCATCCGAGGTCCTGAATGGCGCCGGCGTTGTTGGGGTCGAGCGCGAGTGCGCGCCTGATCGATGACATTGACACATCGCGCCTGGTTGGATCGACCGCGCGGGCGGTGGCAGCATTCACAAGCCATATCTCCGGATTCAGACTGTCCAAATCG
>DASROK010000381.1:0-3753 GCA_035646915.1 Gemmatimonadaceae bacterium | reverse complement strand
TCCCCGCGCTTCCTGAAAGCGAAAGGGTGTCATTTGGCGTGTTCCGGTCGGTGTCGAAACCTACGCTCCCACTCACACTCACTTCAATGAATCCGAAGATATCGACCGAGATGTCGAGGCTGGCCACCCATCGCGTGCCACTCGCAGTGAAATTGAAAGCTCCATCGAAATCGAAACCGTCGGCTTCGAAATCACCATTGATGCGGACACGCACTACATTAACGGGAACAGCAAACGTCTCCGTGGCGTCGCGCGTATTCACCCGCAGACGCATGCCCGCGTGCGTCGAGAAGTAACCTTTATCCAGAAGCGGCTCAAAGCTTCCGTTCAGACTGAGGTCGATGTCCATGGCGATGCCCGGATCGGAGCCCGTGAAAATGCCTGCCGCACCATCGACGTCGAGCTGGAAGGTGTTCAGGAACTTCAGTCGCGCGTCGATCGCGACGGATAGACCTCCCGTGCTGAACGTCATCACGAAGTAGCCGTGGATGGTGAAGAGACTGTTGCTCCCGAGTTGCAGAGATCCGGACGCTGCAACTCGAATGGTCCGTTCTGGAATCGTGACGGAGGTTGTACCCGACACTACGCCCGTGTTGCGATCAACCGCCGGACGCGACAGCGTTTCTTCATTCGTGGTCGTGTTGATCTCGAGCCGGAAGCGCGCGTCGAAGCTATAGCCCTCTCCTCCGGCGCCGTACCGCGAACTTCCTCCCAGGCTCAGTGCCGCAACGACACCGGCGCTGCTGATCGTGAAGACCTGATCCACCTCGAGCGTAAAGCCGGACTGTATGCGGCCGAGGTTGATGAAGCCGAGAGCATCCACTGAGAGTTCATCACCCGAGATGCTCAATACATATCGACCGGTGACGACAAAGCTGGCGGTCTCCGACGACCCGACTCCGTCGCGAAGACGCAGCAGCCCTGCACCCACCAGACGCACCGTATGCGCAGCGATGTTGATCGTGTCGGTTTGAATGACGCCGGAAACAGTTACGATGGCGCCAGTAGTCGGATCCGTTCGAATTCTGCTGACGCTGCCGTTACCGCCTGTCGTATTCACCTCCAGGCGGAACCGCGCATCGATCCCGATTCCCGTGCGATTGATCTCCGTTGCGCTGGTGGAACCGGCTGTCGAGCCCAGGGAAATTGTCGAGACGATTCCCGACGATGTGATCTGAAGATCCAGCGACGCGAACAGATCATCGAACAGCGGCACAATAAGCTGAGCATTGCCCTGCAGCCGTATCCCCGTACTCAGGAGGGTCAGTTCGAAACCACCTCGCAGTGCGAACGAATCAATTCCGGCTCCCTGTTTGAGCTGGAGTTCCCCTCCGACAAACAGCCGCACGGTGTTCGCCGCGATGGTGACCGGCTGGTTGTAGTTGGGCACTCCACCCGGATCCACAACCTGGAAGCCAGAGAATTCCGGTCGCGCATTATTGACCGTTCGAGCTTCCGATGTTGTATTGAACTCGAGCGACAGGTAACCATCGATATCGAATCCCGCACCCGGAACTGTCAGACTGCCGCCGCCACCCAACCGCAGGGTGCCGAAAATTCCCGCTCTGCTACCGGCAACATCGGTCGTGTCGATCGTAACGTTGAAGGTGGCTGACAGGGTGCCGAGGAACTCAAGGTCAACCCTGGACGCGCCACTCATCGAGAAGTTCCCGCCGCTGACTCGGATTTCGAAATTGCCGTTGGCCCCGAAGCCTTCTGAGGTCGTGCTACCCGCCACCTGATTCATCGTGAGTCTGCCGGCCACGAACAGGAACGCTGTACCGCCAGGAAGTGTGACTGTCTGATTGACCTGTGGGAAATTGGGCTGATTGAGATCGAGAACCTTGCGCGTAACGTTGCGCGATGAAGCGGCAACTGCGGGCAACGTGTTGATCGCGAGAGCGGAATAGCCCGAGATGTTGAACCCGGTTCCGGCAAGTGCGCCCGCCGCAGCCTCGATCAGGCCCCATACGCCGGTGGGTTCCGCAGTAAGAACACCGGTCAGCGTCACACCTGCCGGGAACTGTGGTCCGCCGGGCACGCCATTGGCCGATCCGTTAACTCGAATTTGCAGGCTGTTGCTGCTAATGGCGAGATTCAGAGTTCCGGTCACGCGGAACGCATCTATTGATCCGACTCGGAACGTAATGCTTCCGTCAACGGCGATTCGGGCCCATGCATTGCTCGAGGCATCCGTTGGGTTCAGCCTGTCGGGCAAAGCGGGACTGAACGTCTGGCCGCCAACCGAAGTTATCGTCGTCCGTGTCGTATTGATTTCGAATGTAAATGTGCCGGCGATCGCCGCATTGAGCGTCGGCTGTGTGACATTTGCCAGCGCCGTCATCACGGTGCGCCCGGCGATACCGGTGCCGGAGACCACCCAGTTCACTCCGCCCTGCAGGACCAGAACCGCGCCGCCTCCCACGGGCCCGATGCTCGTCGTGACCGTACCGGAGACGGCAACGAATGTGCCGCCGGCAAGGAACGTGAACGTCGCATTCGACGTTAGCCCACCTGCAACGATGTTTCCTGTGATAACGAGCCTCGCATATCGGCCGGCCGTAAGCGCCGTGGGCAGCGCGACTCCGCCGATGCTGGTGATCTGCTGATTCGTCGTGTTGATCTCAAGCCGCAGGTTCGTCGCAGCGGTAAAGCTGAAGCCAAGGATGGCGGCATCAGGACCCGCCGCAAGGTTCATTGCGAGCTGCGCAGCAAAGCCGGTATTCCGAATGACCATGGCGGCGCTGATGGGGCCAAGCGAGAATACGGTTTGAGTTCCAGCCTGCAAATTAGCGCGCAGATTCGTGCCCGCAACGGCGATCTCCGTGCCACTTACGCTCAGGCCAAACGCTCCGGTCAGCGTCAGATTCTGAGCGACGATGCCTCCGGTCGCCGTGATCTGCGCAAAAGGCCCTGCCGCTATCGTTGCTGTTGTGGCTCCAAAAGGCACCGTGATGGAGCCGGGAGTCGTATTGATTTCGGCGTCAAAGGTCGTTCCCGTCTGCCAGGTAAAGAAGAGGTTGGCGTCAGGCTGAGTTGCCGCAGTCAGCGTGACCTTGCCGGCGATGCCGTCACTGCGGATGAGGAACGTTGCATTCGCTGTTCCAGAAGCAACGTTGAGGCCTCCCACCGTCATAGCGCCTGTAGCATTGATCACGCGCATTCTCAGTTCCGCTGCGCTGCTGAAGGCGATCTCAAGGCCGCCATTTACCGCCAGACCCATCACGTTGAGAGCCGCTCCGGATACCGCGATTTTCGCCCAGGCATTCGGGGTGGCATCCGTCGGATTCAGCCGATCGGGCAGAGCCGGATTGAACGTGAGCCCGCCAAGACTGCTCACCGTGGACCTGGTCGTATTCAGCTCGAACGTGAACGTTCCCGCCAGCGAAAAGTTCAGCGATGCCGGAACGCCAGCCGCCACGCTCATCGATATTCGCCCGGCGATACCGGTGTTGGACACCACCCAATTGGCGGTACCCGTCAGACGCAGGACCTGAGTAGCACCCGCCATCAGGTTGACCGTTACACCACCGCTCACAGAAACAAAGGTGGTTCCAACCGTAAACGTGAACGTGCTGCTACTGGCCGCCGTCAGCCCGCCTGCTGTAATGCTTCCAGCGATCACAAGACGCGCATACCGACCTGCAGTGAGAGGAGTCGTCAGCGTTACTCCAGCGATGCTCGTGATCTGCTGATTGGTCGTATTGATCTCGAGCCGCAGGCTCGATGCATTACTGAAGCTGAAGCCGAGTA
>DASROK010000380.1:0-16959 GCA_035646915.1 Gemmatimonadaceae bacterium | reverse complement strand
CTTATAAGCCATTCGTTCATTAAGGCCATCGCTGTCGAGCCAGCTCACGCCGGGCTGGGCGAACGCTACGCGGCCGAATGAAATGCTGGTGCGCGCCTCGCGCTCAAACGCCAGGATGCGGTCCGCGAAACGATCGAGTGTGAAGAGACCGGCGGCGATCCCGTGCCAGTTCGCCAGATAGTCGGTGAACCCTTCGTAGAACCAGACCAGTGAACCGCCGCCGACGAGGTGCGAGCCAAGCCAGTCGTGCAGCAGCTCATGCGCAAGCAGCTCCGTGGTGCCATCCGGAAGCGGCAGGGTCTCCGGCCGACCGATCACCAAACCGAAATCTGTATGCGTGCCAGTACCTCGTGCTCTTTCGATGAAAATGCGCACGGGACCCCACGGTCCGCGCCCAGTGGCGCGAGTAGCGGAAAGCATCACGGCGCGCGCCGCCTCCGCTACGGGAGTGGTTGCATCCGCTCCCGGTGCAGCTTGTACAACCTCGAGTGGGGTCCCGTCGATGGTCGACGTCGTCCGAACGAAGGACCTGCCGATGGCAAAGATGCCGTTACCCGTGGAGAGCGTCGGAGGCGCGGAGCCGGTTTGCGTGCCAACAGAGAATCCGTTCCACCCGGTAAAGACGTGCTCATCAGGCGCAGCTTCGACGCGCACCGTTACGTCGGCGTCGATCAGCGCGCCGTCGAGCGTAAATCTCACAAGCGTGTTGGAAACGAACGCGAACGCGTAAGTGTCCGTGCGATAGGGAAGCAGTGGCCGCGGCGCGTATTCCGGCGCGTCATAGGGTTGGACCACGAGGTCGTACCCGATATTCAATCGTCCGTCTGCAAGCAGCTCGCGCGGCACCGAAATAATGCCACTCGCGTCGTATGTCGCCGGACGTCCATCGATCCGCAGGTTCCGGAGGTAGGCGTAGGGTGCGCTGGTCCACTCGCCCCAGTTCGCCAGCCGCACCACGAGTGGCGTCTTCGCGGGGCGAAGACCGGAAGCGTTGAGCTGAATCGAAAACGTGGCCGGACTCGCTTCCGACTGATAGCGGATCGTGTAATCCAGCGCAGCCTTGCCCTGTGTGCCGAGCGCCGTGCAACAGACAGCCGGGGTGCCGCCTCTCGGTCCGCAGCCGAGCAGGCACGCGGCGATACCGGGGAGCAGCCTGTTGTAATTCATGCACGATGTTACAACAACGGCTGGCCGCCGTCAATTTGTCCTCACCACGATGAAATTGCGATTTTGAGGAGCGTTGTCGATTGACGCTGGTGGAGGCTCGTCTCTTGCTCGCTGTTCGCGCGGCTTGCTGCCTCGCACGTCAATTCAAAGGGGGAATGAGATGCCCGCTGGTGACCAGAATAATTCCGAGACCCCACGCGTCCGCTACATGGTGAATGACATCGATGCCGCTGTCGCGTTCTACACCGAATACTTCGGCTTCAAAGTCAAACGGGCGGTCCCGCCAAATTTTGCAATGCTGTCGCGCGGACATCTCGAGCTGGTGCTCAGCACTCCGTTTGGACCCGGAGGAGCGGCCAAGCCAATGCTGGACGGCAGAACGGCCGAACCGGGCGGTTGGAACCGCATGATCATCAACGTCGATGATCTCTCTGCTCACGTGGAACAACTGCGGAAGGCCGGATTGCATTTTCGCAGTGACATTCTCAAGGGACCGGGCGGTTCCGAGATTGTGATCGACGATCCATCGGGCAACCCGATCGAGCTGTTCCAGCCGAGCGGGCAGTAGCACCACGCTTCGCATCATCGGAGCAAACTGTTATCGACGGTTTGCTTCGATGACGCCTTTGTACCAGTAAAAGCTCTGCTTCGGAATCCGTTTGAGATCCTTCTCGTCCGTCTCATCACGATTGACGTAGACGAGACCGTAGCGTTTCTGGTATCCGTTCAGCCAACTGAGCACGTCGGTAAATGACCACACGCAGTAGCCGAGCAGCTCGACGCCGTCCGCGATGGCGAGCTGGCACTGCTCGACGTGCGAGCGCAGGTATTCGACTCGGGCAACATCGTTCACTTTGTCACCAGGCTCAACGTTATCGAAGTCGCCCAGTCCGTTTTCGGTGACCATGACTGGAAGCCCATAACGACTGGCAATCCTGCGAAGAGCGATTCGCAGCCCTTGAGGATCTATCGCCCAGTCCCAGTTAGTGGTATCGATGAAGGGATTACGCGCAGTTCTGTACAATCCAGGAATTCCTGTAGCACTGCCGCTGCCTTTCTGGCCGGTGGTGTTCATAGCTCCTTCTGATACGCCGTCGAGCGGATTGGCTTCATAGGCGATTGTCTTGTAGTAGTTCACACCCATGAAGTCGGGAATTCCTTTCCTGAGCAATTCCAGATCGCCGTCTTCGATTGTCGGAGCGAGTTTTCGTTCTGACAAGTAGTGAAACGGAATCTCCGGATATTGTCCGCGCGCGTAGACGTTGAGCCACCAATCGTTCGTAAAAGCTTCGGCGTTCTCGAACGCGAGAATATCCTCAGGTTTACTCGTGAGCGGATATGCAGGTGAGTACGCGAAGCTCGGGCCGATCATGCCGTCAGGAACGTGCTCGCGAAACTTTTCTATGGCGGCGGCATTGGCCAGAAAGGCAATGTGGTTCGCTTCGTAAAATCGCTTTCGGTCCTTCACGCCCGGCGGGTGCATCGCCGTCAGGAAACCCTGACTGAAGTCGTAATTCTGCTCGTTGAGTGAAACCCAGTATTTCACTCTGTCGCCGAAATGCTCGTAGAGGGTTACGCAGTAATTCGTGAAATCCTCGATGATCTCGCGGGATTCCCACGCTCCATAACCATCGAGTAGCGCCTGCGGAACATCCCAGTGGTAGAGCGTGAGAATCGGCTCGATGTCGTGCGCCTTGAGCTCGTCGATGAGGGCTGAGTAGAAGTGAAGACCGGCTTCATTGATCGCGCCGCGCCCTCGCGGATAGATGCGGGGCCAGCTCACGGAAAACCTGTACGCTTCGAGCCCCATCTCGGCCATCAGCGCAACGTCTTCCCTGTAGCGGTGATAATGATCGACTGCGATGTCGCCATTCGATCCCTGATAAGTCTTTCCCGGGGTCTTTGTAAACCTGTCCCACACTGAGAGACCTTTCCCATCTTCGGCCCACGCTCCTTCAACCTGATACGCGGCTGATGCGGCGCCCCACAAAAAGCGGTCTCTCATCTGGAATTTCTCAGGCATATTAGTGGTTACAATGACGACAAGCTTATTCCAGCTCTGGCGGATGTCAGCCGGGTTTGCGGTCGGGGCACTGTCGCTGTCGTGCGCGCCGAAGTCAACTCCTGCGCCGCCTCCGGCCATCTCGTCCAAACATTTCACTGTCGGACTGGAGTCTCTTCCGTCGACTACTCCGCCGGGAGTTTCCATCTACGTCGCGGGAAATTTCAACGGATGGAATCCGGGCGATACGACATACCGGTTGAGGGCAGACGGAAAGGGCAACTACCTGGTTGCGCTTCCAGACAGCATTAAAGGGCCGATTGAATTCAAGTTCACGCTTGGATCATGGGATGCGGTCGAGACTGACAGCACGGGCGCAGACATTCAGAATCGCGGCGTCTTTGTAAAGCCGGCAAGCGGCGGAGCGTACCTCGGCAAGGTTGCGCAGTGGCGTGACCCACGCACGATGAAACCCAAAGAGCACTCAGCGTTCCCGACGGTTTCGATAATGAGCGAAGAATTCCAGATGCCGGAGCTCGGCCGCGCACGTCGAGTCTGGATCTATCTCCCGCTGGCATATTCTGCCGGGGCGACGCGGTACCCCGTGCTCTACATGCACGACGGGCAGAATGTGTTCGACAACGCAACGAGCTTTGCCGGAGAATGGGGCGTCGACGAATCGCTCGACAGCCTCAACGCGCTCGGAGACAAGGATGTCATCGTCGTCGCTGTCGATCACGGTGGAACGAAACGATTCGACGAATATTCGCCGTGGAAAAATACAAAGTACGGTGGGGGCGAAGGGGACGAGTACGTCGATTTCCTCGTGAAGACGCTCAAGCCGTACATCGACTCACACTACCGTACTTTGCCTGATCGGCTGAATACGGGAGTGGCCGGGTCGAGCATGGGCGGGCTCATCTCATTGTATGCAATTTTGAAATACCCCGATGTGTTCGGTCGCGCGGGAATCTTTTCGCCGGCGTTCTGGGTTGCGCCGGAAGCTTATTCTTTTGTCGGCTCGTCCAATGGAGTGAGAAAGGATTCGCGATTGTACTTCGTAATTGGTGCGCAGGAAGCCCAGGATTCTTCTGAAGCCTTGGCGTACGTTCGGGGGCAGGAGCAGATGGTCGATTCTCTTGTTGCGCACGGGCTTGTGCGCGGTTCCAGTGTCATCGCTGTTTCGCGAGCGGATGGAAAACACTCCGAATGGTTCTGGAGGCGAGAGTTTCCTACTGCGTATCAGTGGCTTTTCCAGCGGAAATAACCACGCGCTGCCTGCTGTCCGCTGAAGGCGGACAGCAGGTAGCTCGCTTCTACGACCTTTATCGTTCTCGAACGTGCACTGTCATCCGCATCCACGGATGAATGCAGCACTGATAATGCTCATCCTCAGCTTCATCGGGAGTATCGACGTCACTTGTCTGCCCCGGCGCGATGATACCACCCGGAACAGCCCCGATGCACTCCGGCGCAACTGTTGTGAGTCCGGCAAGCAGATTCAAATTGGGAACAACTCCTCCACCGAACTCCTCGACTTCGGTAAAGGTGTGATTTTCGCCGCCAGCATTCAGCGCCTGAAATGAGTCGCCTTCATTGATGTAAAGATCGGGCGGAGTCATGTGCCATGCAGGAACACTTTGCAGTGCAGTCAGCTGAGCGGTGAACTGATCGAGTGTGACGCCTCCATTCCTCTGACATCCGCCGGGCACCACGGCAAATGTTGCAGGATCGCATGCGTCCATCAGACGGACAGTTGCAAGTCGTCCGGTTTCGCCTTTTGCAGCGCTGACATTCAGATCAGGTGTAACGGGAGCTGCTGCGTCTTTGCACGACGCGAGAATCAGGAGAAGAGCAAGTGAGACTGCTGCACTTTTCATTGAAGCCTCCAGGTTGTTACGCACTTTGCGCAGCAACGGCGAGGCCCGTCTGCCCCTTCTTTTCTAGCTATTTACCTGATTCGCGGTGAACTGCACCGCCGAGGCGGCGGGTGACTCCAGCCCAAGGTCAGACTGAAGCTGCTTGCGCGCAGAATCGATCACCGCACGGGTGCGCTCCTTGAGAGCGGGAATGTCCTTGCTGCTCATTCCCGCGGTGGAGATTGGCTCGAGCACGCGAGCCTTTGCGCGCGCGCGCCGAAACTGAAAGCTGTGCTTTGCCATGCAGTTGCGTGTTCCTGCAACTGCGATCGGAAGAATCGGCGCACCAGTTTCGATCGCGAGCTTGAACGCTCCGTCCTTGAATGGAAGAAGATCACCATTGGGCGAGCGCGTTCCCTCCGGAAAAATCATCACGCTCACTCGATTCTGGAGTCGCTTGCGGCATTCAGCGAGCGCCTGCATTGCGCTCTCCCGGCTGCCGCGCTTTACAGGAATGTCGCCGGCCATCCGCATCAGCCATCCCATCACGGGAATCCTGAACAGCGCGTCTTTCGAGAGCCATTTCATTTCCCAGGGAAAATGACTGATGAGAAAAATGTCGGCGTATGATTCGTGGTTCGATACGGCAACGTACGGCTCGCGCGGGTTCGGCGGCGATTTGCCCTCGGTATGAAAATCCCAGAGAGGATTGAGCTTCACCTGCGCCATGGCCAGATGACGAAAAGCGCGTCCGGCATGATAGCGGCCCTTGTCGAAAGGAACAGTGAAGATCCAGACAATCGCCACGTAAAAGATGCCGAGCACGAGGACGAGGATCGTTGAGATCCAGCCGGCGGCGCTCAAAAGTCGCTCCATTCGTACAATTTAGTCGCAATGGCAAGAAACAAAAATTGGGTGCTGATCGCTTCGATCTTCGGGTCGGGAGCTGTATTCCTCGAGGGGAGTGTCGTGCTCGTCGCGTTGCCCGCGATGGCGCGAGACCTGGGGCTCAGCATGTCGGGACTTCAGTGGGTCATGAACGGATATCTCCTGACGCTCAGTGCGCTGATGCTCTTCGGAGGCGCGCTCGGCGACCGGGTGTCTCACTCGAGAGTCTTCGGTTTCGGACTGATTGGCTTTGCAGCAACCTCTCTCGGCTGCGCGATCGCTCCGAACATTTTCATCCTCGTCGCTGCGAGAGTGATGCAGGGAATTGCCGGAGCTCTCGTGGTTCCGAACAGTCTCGCGCTTCTCGAGACGCATTTCACCGGGCACGAGCGCGGCGTTGCGATTGGACGATGGGCCGCGTGGTCAGGAATCTCCGCTGCGATCGGACCGCTTGCAGGCGGATGGCTCGTGGATGTCACGTCATGGAGATTCGTTTTCGTGAGTGTCGTGCCGTTTGCGCTCGTCGCCGCATGGATTGCATTGCGCCACGCGGTCGAAGGCGAGCGAAAGCATGCCGCAAAGCCGCTCGATTATCTGGGTGCGCTTCTCGTCACGCTTGGCCTGGGAGGAATTGTCGGTGCCCTGATCACTGCGCCTGACAGAGGGTTCACGAGTCTCTCTGTGATCGTGATCGGTGCATTTGGAGTGATCCTGACGACCGCGTTCTTTGTTGTCGAAAGCAGGGTAAAGAGTCCGCTTCTGCCGCTCGATGTGTTCGAGTCTCGTGAATTCATCGGCGCGAATCTCAACACGCTTCTGGTATATGCTGCGCTCAACGGCTTGTTCTTTCTCCTGATGCTCCAGCTTCAGAACGGGCTGGAATACAGCGCGCTGAAGGCGGGAGCATCACTTCTTCCGGTGAATGCGCTGCTGCTGGTTCTTTCTCCGCGCAGTGGAAAACTGGCTGAGCGCATCGGAGCGAAACTGCCAATGGCGATTGGCTCGCTCATCGCTGGAATCGGGATGCTTCTCTTCATTAGAGTGAGGCCGCAAGCGAGCTACATCACGACCACGCTGCCGGCGCTGATTGTATTCGGCACAGGACTTGGGCTTCTGGTAGCACCGCTTACGTCTGCGGCGCTTCAGTCACTGGGAGCGAAGCGAGCTGGGATCGCATCGGGGGTGAACAACGCTGCAGCGCGGCTGGCAGGTCTGCTCGCTACGGCGTCGATTCCTGTTGCGGCCGGAATTGGAGGATCTCACGAGCCTCGCGGAGCCCTTCTCGCGTCAGCGTTCGTTCGCGCGATGATAATCTCGGCCGCCCTGTGCGGGATTGGAGCACTTGTCGCTCTGATTCTGATTCGTGGGAAGCGGGTGTGAACGGTGGGCGGGAATGCCTGGCCATGTCGCGAGAGGTCCGAATTTGCGAGATTTCACTCCGGACCACTCAACTCTAAGCGAATGATCACCGGAGCCCATCTTCATCTGCTCGTGAATCACGCACCGATCTTCGGAAGCGTGTTTGCGTTTGCGCTGCTTGTCTGTTCGTACTTTGCCGGGCGTGATGTGCTGCGGCGGGCTGCGTTTGTAGTTCTCGTGATCACTGCCGGTGCCGGGCTCCTGGCCGACAAGACAGGCGAGCCGGCGGAAGATGCAATTCGCGGCTATCCCGGAGTGAAGCGCCAGATCATTCACGATCACGAGGAGATGGGCGAAAAGGCATGGATCCTCGCCGCAGCGCTCGGCGTTGTTGCACTCGGTGCGCTGTACCGCTATCGACGGAAGCCCATACCAAATGGACTGACAATAGTAATGGTTCTGTCTACGGCATTCGTCGGTGGCGCAATGGTCTACACCGGATTGCTTGGCGGACGAATCCGTCATACTGAAATCCGGCCTGGTGCGACGGATGCTGATGCGACAGTCATCGAGCCTCGACGACAGCGCCCACCGGGAGCGCCGCAAACGAATCCTTGACAACCCGCTGAACTGAGGTAGCATCGTGCCCGCTACCAGCGGAGCACAATCATTCGCGGCTCAATTGTTCGACAATTAGCAGCCCTTGTTCCGCTCGCAGCAGCTCTCGCGTGCGGCACGACCGAGACTCGTCAAAAACAAATCATCGGCTTCGCGCAGATATCGTCGACGGCGAATCTAGATGAAGCGAGAGCGGGGTTCTTCAAGGCGCTCGCCGATTCAGGAGTTCTCAAGGATTCTTCCGTAACAGTCATCGAGCACAACGCCCAGGGCGATGTACCCGCGCTCTCGTTGATAATGAACGACTTCATACAGCAGGGTGTCACCCATGTGATGACCATCGCGTCGGTCACCACGCAGGCCGCACTCAAGTCGATCACCGATCGACCGCACATCTTTGGTGCAGTCGCAAATCCATACATCATCGGGGCGGGAACATCTCCAACCTCCCATCGGCCGAATGTCACCGGCGCGGAGATTCCCCTTCCTGTCGACAGCGCAGTCGGCCTCGCCCACCAGGCTTTTCCCGAAGTCAAAGCATGGGGAACACTGTTCGATCCCTCTGATCCATTCGCCGAGTTTTATCTGGAGGAGGCGAGAAAATCTGCGGCTGCTCAAGGGGTGAAGTGGATCACCGTCGCGTGCACCTCAGCGGGCGACATCGGTCCGGGAATTCAGGCGCTCAAAGCGCAGGGCGCAGGCGGAGTAGTGCAGATCCCGAGTGTGATGATCGGCGGGGGATTCGCCGCGGTCGTAAAAGCCACCCGGCAGGCCGGACTTCCACTAGTCGCGACGACGACAAGCTTCCGCGGTGCACCCATCGCACTAGGCTTGAGCTTCTATCAAAACGGTTACAACGCTGGCCTGCTGATGATTCGCGTACTGCACGGAGAAAATCCGGCGAACATTCCATTCCAGCGCTCGGCTCAGCGGATCCTGATCGTCGATCTCGACGCAGCACGGGAGTACGGCGTCACAGTTCCACCGGAAATAGCAAGTCGCGCTGATACAGTTTACAACGACGGGGCAAAGGCAGCGAAGTCGCTGAATGGCTCGGCGACGAATCAATCGACTGTGCAGAAGCCAATGCGCACCGGCACCAATCCGTTCGAATTCTGGATTGTCGCGATTGCGCAGGGACTCGCGTATGTCGCGCTGGCGTGGGGAGTCTATCTCGCAGCGCGCGTTCTGCGGTTTGCTGACATTTCACCTGACGGAACGTTTCCTCTCGGCGCTGCAGTTTCTGCGTCGATGATCGTGAGCGGAGCTGATCCGCTCATTGCAATGGTGGCCGCCATTGGCGCTGGCATGATTGCGGGATACGTCACCGCTGTGCTTCACACGAGACTTGGCGTGAAGGATCTGCTCGCTGGAATTCTTGTGATGACCGCGCTGTACTCTGTGAATCTTCACGTCATGGGAAGATCGAACGTCTCGCTGCTCGACAAGAACACCGTCGTCAACGATGTGCACCGGCTGATACCGCCCTCGGTCACCTGGTCCGATGACATGTCGCTCGGGTTGCTGTTTCTCATCGTTACGATTGTCCTGGGCATCATCGTCACGTGGTATCTCAAGACTGACTTCGGAATGGCGATGCGTGCTGTCGGCGACAATCCCGTCATGATCACCGCGCAGGGTGTGGACCGGCGACACATGATCGAGCTTGGGCTCGCGCTAGCGAACGGACTCGTCGCTTTCTCCGGAGCGCTGATAGCGCAGCAGCAGGGATTCGCCGATGCGACGATGGGAGTGGGAACTCTCGTTGCTGGAATGGCCGCGGTGATCATGGGCGAGACGCTCATGTTCAAGCTGCGCGGCATCGGGTGGACAATCATTATGGTAGCGGCGGGCGCAGTTCTCTTCCGCTGCATGGTTGCTCTCGCTTTGCGTCTTGGTCTCAATCCGATCGATCTCAAGCTCGCAACGGCAGCGTTCGTGCTTGCGGCTCTCGCACTGCCGCAGCTGCGAATCAGAAAGGGAAAGCGATGATCGAAATCAAGGGACTCGAGAAAACTTTCATTCAGCCGGGTGGTGAGCAGGTGCCGGCTCTTCGCGGAATTGATTTCTCCATGCCGGCGGGTCAGTGGGTGACGGTGATCGGAACCAACGGAAGCGGAAAGTCGACGCTTCTGAATGCTGTCGCGGGATCGTTCCTCCCCGACAGCGGAACGATAAAAATTGCTGACGTTGACGTCACAGAAAAGCCGGAGCATAAGCGCGCAGCGTTGATTGGCCGCGTCTTCCAGGATCCGTTCAAGGGGACATGTCCATCGATGACTGTCGCCGAAAACCTTCGAATGGCGGAGCTTCGCGGATTACGGAGGGGTTTGCGCATCGGACTCAGCCGATCATGTGCGGACCGTTACCGCGAGCTTTTGTCGAAGCTTGGAATGCGACTGGAGGGACGACTGAACGCGTCGATCGGGACTCTTTCAGGAGGTCAGCGCCAGGCGATCACTCTTTTGATGGCAACATTGAAGAGACCGCAGCTTCTGTTACTCGATGAGCACACTGCTGCGCTGGATCCTCGCGCTGCGGAGAAAATTATTCTGATCACCGAGCAGGTCGTGCGTGAGAACAAGCTTACGACACTGATGGTGACTCACAGCATGGAGCAGGCTCTCGAGCAGGGAGACCGTACCATCATGGTGCATCGCGGAGAGATGCTCGCTGATCTTTCGGGGAACGAACGCGCCGGGCTCGACGCATCAGATCTCGTGAAGCGCTTTAGTGAATTGCGATACACTGTGGAGTTTGCTGTCGCAAGAGCGCCGTCATAGGGAAAAACGCCGTGTTTTTCATTTGACACTGCCGTTACCGCGGAATAAGATAGGGCGCATGCGCGATGCGACTCGCTTAGCCGTTTCGCGCCGGTTTCTATTGCTGGCCCTGGTCCACCCACATGAGGGCCATCATCTACAATTGTTTTGGAGGTCTCATGCGTTTGCGTAAGGTTCTTGGTTTACTCGCACTCGCCGTCTTCGCCTGCCCGTCGCTGTCGATAGCGCAGGGCACGGGATCCATCCGCGGACGCGTCACTGACGCCACTTCGGGCGGTCCGCTTGCGGCGGTCCAGATAAGCATCGAAGGAACCAGAGCCGGCGCGCAATCCGGCTCGGACGGCAACTATTCCATCAATGGGATTCCGACTGGCCCACAGACTCTGGTCGTGCGGAGAGTCGGCTACTCGCTGCAGCGTATTCCCATCACTGTTGGCGCCGGTGTAGCGAGCGTACAGAACATCGCCCTAAAGGCAGTACCGACAACGCTCAATGAAGTAACCGTGACTGCACTCGGCGAAACGATCGCCCAGCGATCGCTCGGCACCGCGCAGCAGGCGGTGAAGGGATCAGCAATTGCCGAGACGCAGCGCGAGAACTTCGTCAACGCATTGCAGGGACGCGTTGCCGGTGTACAGGTCGTGAGCTCATCAGGAGTTCCCGGCGCGTCATCGTCGATTACGATCAGAGGTATCAGCTCGATCAGCGGAAGCAATCAGCCGCTGATGATCATCGACGGACTGCCGATGGACAACAAGACGCTCAACACGGGCGTGCTTGCTTCCGATGCTCCCGGCTCGACGACTGCGTTCTCCAATCGCGGGGTCGATTTCACGAACAGAGCTGCGGACCTCAATCCTGAGGACATCGAGACTCTAGTGGTATTGAAGGGGCCGGAAGCGTCGGCCCTTTATGGCATCGATGCGGCAAACGGCGCCATCGTCATCACCACCAAGCGTGGAAAGTCCGGCAAGGGCGGGTTCGAGTACTCGAACAGCTTCAGAATAGAGAACACTCGGTCGGCGCCTGAAATTCAGCGGGTGTATGGTCCCCAGACTTCGCTTGGCAGCTCGACGTTTCTGTATTACGGGCCTGCGTACGGAGACACTGCGCACCTCTACAACAACATCGACGGATTCTTCCAGACAGCGCTGACGCAGAAGCACAACCTTGCATTCAGCGGCGCTTCGCAGGACAACAAGATCAATTATCGCGTCGCAACTTCGACGACGAATCAGGAAGGCGTAGTACCCAACAACAAGTACGACCGTGTGAACGTGACGGGAGCTTCGCAGGCCCAGGTGACTCGGTGGCTGAATGCGGATCTTTCGATGGGTTACACCTATGCGAACAATCGCCAGTCGTTCAAGGGTGATGGTGGACCGCTCATCGGACTTCTCGTGTGGCCTTCCAACGATGACGCGAAAAACTTTCTGAACGCCGCCGGCCAGCGCCGGAGAGTTACGACTCTCGCGCAGAGCGCGGAAGTCGATAACCCGTACTTCAACGTCAACAAGAACCAGATCAACTCGAAGAACAACCGCATCATCGCAAATCTCGGACTGAAGCTGACGCCGTTCAGCTGGGGTAACCTCAAGACCAACATCGGAACTGACAGCTATACCAATCAGAACCTGATTCTGCGTCACCCCGAGAGCGTTTACGGATTCAGCAACAACGGAATCATCGACGTTGCAGATGACATCACGCGGAACCTGAGCGCGCAGACGCTCCTGAACTTCAATCCGCATTTCCTCACGAGCAACATCTCGGTCAACGGACTCCTCGGCCATTCGATTTCTGATTTCAAGTCGACAACGGATGCATCGAAAGGCAGTGACTTCCTCGATCCGAACTTTGTTTCCGTCAATAATGCCAACCAGAGAACCAGCCGCTCGAGCATTGCACAGCGCAGACTGGTGAGCGCGTTCGGAAGCATGACGCTCTCGTTCAAGGAACTGCTGTACCTCACTGTAACAGGCCGTAACGACTGGACCTCCACGATTCCGCAGGAGAGGAACTCGTTCTTCTATCCTTCGATCTCGTCGAGCTTCGTGTTCTCTGACGCATTCCCGGCAATCGGGCGTCACATGACCGGAAAACTGCGCGCCGCCTACGCAGAAGTCGGAAAGGACGCGCGGCCGTATGCATTCAAGCCGGCACTCGAGTTCAAGACCACCACAAACGGTGGCTATGGATACGGCTTCACGGGGCCGAACTTCGGTCTCAAGCCTGAATTCGCACGCTCGTACGAAGTCGGAACGGAGCTCAGCTTCCTGCACGACAGGCTTGGATTTGACGCGACGTTCTATCGCAAGCAGACCAAGGATCAGATCGTCAACGACATCCGTGGCAGCTACGCAACAGGTTACATCCTGTTCAACCTGAATGGCGCCGAGACGAGAAACCAGGGACTGGAGCTTACGCTTCGCGCGACCCCGGTTCTCAGCAGCGGCTTCTCCTGGGACGTTCTCGCGAACTTCGAGTCCGCACACGGCAAGACACTCGCACTGCCGCATGCGCTGCCGGAATCGTACGTGTCCGACACGTGGCTCTTCGGAAACGTTCGCAATGGTACTGCACCGGGACTGTCAACGCAGTCGCTCACCGGTCTCTTCTATCTGCGTAACAATGCAGGCAAGATTCTCATCGATCCTACGTCCGGCCTTCCGATCAGATCGACGGTGTTCATCGATCATGGATACGATCGTACTCCTGACTTCACAATCGGTTTGACGAACAATCTCAAGAGAGGACCTCTCGGTCTGAGCTTCCTCTGGGACATCAGAAAGGGTGGAGACGTATTCAACGCCACCGAGCAGTTCCTCACGGCTCGCGGCCTTTCGCCGCGCACTCTCGATCGCTGGGAGCCGCGCGTTGTCGATGGCGTGCTGAGAGACGGAAAAGAGAACTCGGACACTCCCACGCAGAACACCATCGTAGTTGTCCCGGCGGTGCAGACCGGGTACTACACCGGAATCAGCGAGGAGCTGTTCATCGAGAAGAACATCAACTGGCTGAGACTGAGAGACATTACGCTCAGCTACGCTCTTCCGGCTCGGCTGATGAAAAACGCGTCCGTATACCTGACCGGAACGGACCTGTTCCTGTGGACGAACTATTCAGGTCTGGACCCAATCGTCAACGGAAACACCGCGGCGGTTGGTGGCTCGGGTGCAGCGGGTATCGATTACGGCAACTTCCCGATACCGCGCGGCATCAACTTCGGAATCAAGCTGACGCGCTGAGTTGAGGACTCATAAAACAATGAAAAGACTATATACAACGTTGCTCGCCGGCTCTCTTCTCCTGGTGCCCGCCGGCTGTAGCGACTATCTCGATGTAAACGAAAACCCGAACGCGCCTGAAACGGTTGCGGCGAATCTGTATCTACCGCCAATGCTGCACTGGATGGTGACCTCGCCGCAGTTCGACGGCCGGTTTGTCGGGCGTTATACGCAGCAGTGGAACCTGGTGTCGACGACTTCGACACCCAACACGTGGGATCGAATGGGTTACGATCCCTCCAGCGACAACGGCGCGCAGCAGTGGCGTGACGTGTACTGGTCACTCGGACAGAACCTTGTCGACATGACCAATCTTTCCCGCGACCAGGAGCGATGGGACCTGCTCGGCGTTGCACAGATCCTCAAGGCGTGGGGATGGCTGGTTCTTACGGACCTTCACGGGGAGATCATCGTGAAGGAAGCCATCGATCCAAACCGCTTTGCTTTCGACTACGACACGCAGGAGTACGCATATCAGGAAGTGCTGTCGCTGCTGGACAGCGCGGCAGCCAATCTCCAGCGCACGGACGGCGCGGTCAGCCAGGCGTTCATGGCGAAGAGTGACAAGATCTACGGCGGAGATCGCACGAAGTGGCTGAAGTTCGCTTATGGACTCAAAGCCATTGCGCTGAACCACTTTTCCAACAAGGCCAGTTACAAGCCTGCAGATGTCGTTGCACTCGTCGACAAGTCGTTTGCCAGCAGCACGGACGATGCGCTCCTTTCGTATCCGGGCACCAATAACGACGATACGAATTTCTGGGGCCGCACGAGAAACAACCTCAACAACTACAGGCAGACGCAGTTTGCGGTAAGCCTGATGGACGGAACGGCGCTTGGAAGCTCGGTCGATCCGCGCTTGACCCGAATGCTTTCTCCGTCGCCTGACGGAGTTGTTCGCGGCGTAAACATCAACGTTGCGAACGGTGGTGCATTCACAACCGCCGAGACTCCCAACAATCTCCAGGGATATCCGGCTGCGGGTGGTGCAGGTCTTCCCGGCCGCTATCTCTTCGACGACAAGGCGAAGATTCCAAACATGACGTATGCGGAGCTGCAGTTCGTGAAAGCAGAGGCCGCTTTCAGAATGGGAGACAAGGTCACCGCTCTGGCCGCATACAAGAATGGAATCTCTGCCCATATCGACTGGGTGAACGCAAGAAACCTGGACAACGGCCAGACGCCTACTCAGATCACGGCGGAGGAGAAGGCTGCATTCCTCGCCGACCCCGCAATTGTTCCGACGTCAGCGAGCGCGCTGACGATCACGCAGATCATGGTGCAGAAGTACATCGCGCTGTGGGGCTGGGGTCACAATGAGATCTGGATGGACATGCGCCGGTTCCACTACAAGGACATCGATCCGGCAACGGGCAATCAGGTTTATCCCGGCTTCGAGTATCCAACAAATTTGTATCCTGACAACGGCGGGAAGCCGGTGTGGCGCATCAGGCCGCGCTTCAATTCCGAGTATGTATGGAACCGCGAAGGCCTCGACGTGATCGGCGGCCTTGCACTCGACTATCACACCAAACCCATCTGGATCATCAATCCATGACGAATATGAAGAGATATCTATCGTTGGCGGGGCTGGTGTGCGCGGCCGTCGCCACAGGCTGCAGCTATGACAAGAACGCGGTGCAGGACATCACCGGCCCGCTTCCGGCTTCCGCTGTGAAGTTCTTCAACTTCGGCATCGGCGCTCCTGCTGTGAACTTCTATGCAAACGATACGAAGATCACAGCAATCACATCTGCAACCGGCGCGGAGTCTACGACGGGTGTTGGTGTGGGCGGTGCGGGGAATGGAGGCTTGTATAACGGTCTCGCTGGAGGAAGCTACACTTTTACTGGAAAGATTTCCGCGGCGACCGACAAGAACCTCGCGATCTCTCCTCTGCAGGCGCAGATCGCTGATGGCAAGTATTACTCGTATTACATCAGCGGCTTCTACAACACGACAAGCAAGAGTGCGGAGTCGTTCATCGTAGAAGATCCGTTGCCGGCAGTCGACCAGGACAATGCTTACGTTCGATTCGTGAACGCGAGCCCGAACTCGAGTCCGATGGTACTCAACGTCACTGCCACGACCGGCGGAGCAGTTACCGCAATCGGGTCGGCAGTTGCGTACAAGGGCGCCGGTGGTTTTGTCGCGATTCCGGGTGGCAACTACAACCTGGCAACTCGCACCGCTGGTGGCTCGACCGACGTCATTACAAGAGCCGCGGTTGCATTCGCAGCTGGACGAGTCTACACGATCGCCGCCCGAGGGGATATCACACTGCCATCGTCGGGGACAGCGGCAAACCGTTCGCAGCTGGATAACACGCTCAACCGATAAGGAAGAGGGAGCGGGAGGGCGACGCCTTGCAGCCTCGCCACGCATGAGGCAGCAGAGACGCGAGAGATCAAATGGTCTCTCGCGTTTTTTTACTTCTTTGATTTTTTCAAAAGGTCTCTCATTCGACTCAACTCTGATTCGGACAGCTTTCGCTGTTCCATCAAATGAGCAAGCAGTTTGATGGGCGACCCGCCGTAAATCTTGTCGAGTACCCGCCCGAGCTGCGACTCACCCGCCTTCTCGGCATTTACTACAGGAAAGTAGACGTGAGTTTTTCCCTCGCCCCGGCGATGGGATACGTAGCCTTTCATCTCGAGGAGGCGAATCATGCTCGAGATGCTTGTGTACGCGAGCGAAGGATCGATACGCTCGCGCACTTCGGTCGCGGTCGCTTCGCCGAGATCCCAGAGAACGCTCATGATGTCCAGCTCGCGCTGGGTGAGATGCAGATCAGTCATTGGCTCCGGCAAGCTGATGCCCGCCCGCAGGTTTTGCAACGTGGGCGGAGACATCACGCTGTGGATGGGGAACCGAAAGAATCATGGTTATGAGGAAGGCTGCGAGAACCACTGACCCGAATCGCTGGATCCAACGCGTTCGCGATGGTGTGAGCAGCGCGACGAGTCGTTTCTCGAGACTGCCGGATGCGCCAAGAA
>DASROK010000379.1:0-3043 GCA_035646915.1 Gemmatimonadaceae bacterium | reverse complement strand
GGCCCAGAGGCACCGCTCGCCCTGGGAATTGCAGATGCATTCCGCGCAGCAGGCCGGGCGATTTTTGGACCGACTCGAGCCGCAGCCGAAATCGAAACGTCGAAGCGGTTTGCGAAAAACCTCATGGAAAGCGCAGGAGTTCCCACCGCGACTGCATCCCACCATACCGATGCGCAGTCCGCACTGCGTGCAGCAAAAAAGCTCGGCACACCCGTTGTCATCAAGGCGTCGGGCCTCGCTGCGGGCAAGGGAGTTGTGATCGCGCGAAGCAGCGAAGAGGCGGAGCGTGCGATTTACATGATGCTCAACGATCGCGCATTCGGTGATGCGGGCGACGAGATTCTCGTCGAGGAATTCATGGAGGGTGAAGAGCTCTCCCTGTTTGCCCTTACTGATGGAGTTTCAGCGCTGCCGATGATTGCGGCCCAGGATCACAAGCGACTGCTCGATGGAGACCTGGGTCCCAACACTGGCGGGATGGGCGCGTATGCACCTGTACGTGTTGCGACCCCGCACGTCATGGACCAGGCAATGGATCTGATCATCGAGCCGACACTTTCCGCGCTGAGAAAAGTCGGACGGCCTTTCACCGGGCTTCTTTACGCCGGGATCATGCTGACCGAAACCGGTCCGCGCGTAGTGGAATTCAACTGCCGCTTTGGAGATCCCGAAACGGAAACAATCCTGCCACTGATGGAGAGCTCGCTGCTCGACCCAGTGATTACCATTGCGCGAGGCGATTCGATCTCGTCCGGCTCAGCTCTCCAATGGTCCAGGAAGTCTTCGGCGACCACGGTGCTCGCCTCGCAAGGGTATCCTGAGACGCCGAGAAAAGGTGACTCGATCAGGTTGCCGGCCGTTCCCAGTGGTGTGCAGGTATTTCACGCAGCTACGACAAGGGATCAAAAAACCGACGAGCTCAGAACCAACGGTGGACGCGTTCTCGCAATCACCGCGACCGCCAATACAATAGAAGAGGCATCACGTCAGTCACGTGAGTATGCCGAGCGTGTGGGATTCGAGGGAAAGCAGTTCCGCCGCGACATAGCGTGGCGAGAGCTGGAGCGAGATGCCCGAGCTTCCTGAAACCGAGACGATAGCCAGAGACCTCAATGCCGCCGTCGCCGGCAGCACGATAACAGCAATAAAGGTCACAAAGCCCGATGTCCTCAGGGAAGCAGGCCGCGCAGCGTTCGCTCGCAGACTGAAAGGCGCTGCAATTCTCCAGAGCTGGCGAAGGGCAAAGCTCATCGTGACCGACCTTTCCACGAAGGATCGTCTCGTTGTCCAGCCGCGGTTTACGGGAGCGCTCATTGTCCAGGACGCTTCGACAGATCCAGCGATTCTCGCCTACTCGACTCTTCGACTTTCCCTCGACGACGGCAGATTCCTTCATTACTGCGATGTGCGACGGCTGGGGACAGTAGCGTTGATGAATGAGCGCCGATTCACCGAATACAGCGAGGGGCTGGGAATAGAGCCTCTTGACCAAACCTTCACTGCAGCCCAATTATCGGGCGTTCTTCGGGGATCGTCGCAGCCGGTCAAGAAGGTTCTGATGGATCAGAGCAGGATTGCAGGAATTGGAAACATCTACGCCAATGAAGCGTTGTGGCGCGCGGGCATCGACCCGTCCCGCGCAGCGAAGTCGATCGGTCCGGAACAAGTTGAGCTACTACGCCGCGAAATCATCGACGTTCTCCAGGAGTCGATCGAGGCGAGAGGAACAAGCTTCCGCGATTACCGGGATGCACGAGGCGAGCGCGGCCGATTTGCAGAAAAGCTCCAGGCGTACGGACGCGGTGGCGAGCGATGCATGCGGTGCGGTGCGACTCTCATCATGACACACGCAATCGACGGACGGGCGACAGTGTTCTGCGCGAGGTGTCAGAGTTGACACGAATTCGGAACGCGTCGAGGCGGCGCGAGCCAACCAGTGAAACGCAGATCCTTGCAATGAAGGAGGCGGTGCGTGCCGGTGCGGCTGATCGCCCCGGGATATATCGAATGCTTTCGTCCACCGGCGAAGTTGTTTACGTGGGAAAGTCGAAGCGCGTGCGAACCCGTCTCCTCAGTTATTTCCGCTGCTCGTACCCGGAGGAAAAAGGCGCACGTATCCTGCGCGAAGCAGAGACAATCGACTGGGAATACACGCCGAGCGAGTTTGCTGCGCTGTTGAGAGAGCTGAGGCTGATCAAGACCTTTCGTCCCCGCCTCAATGTCGCGATGAAGCGTGATGCACTGCACTACTCTTTCATCAAGCTCACTCGGGGTGCGGCGCCAAAGCTCGCTGTGGTTCGAGGTGCTTCGGCGGAGGACGCGTCGGTTTACTACGGGCCATTCATGGGAGCGCAGCGAGTCGGCGAGGCGCTGCGCGAATTGAGCGACGTCCTGATGCTTCGCGATTGCCGAAGCGACCTGAAGATGCACTTCAGCGATCAGCAGGAGCTCTTTCAAATTACGCCGAGGACGCCGGGATGCATTCGCTATGAGATCGGGAGGTGTCTCGGTCCATGCGTTGGCGGCTGTTCCGTCGGCGAATACGAATCCCGCGTTGCAATGGCGCGCGCGTTTCTCGACGGTTCAAACGACGGACCCATCGAGACGCTGCGCGGAAAGATGGAGGAGGCGAGCGAGCGGCTCGAGTTCGAGCGCGCCGCATCGTATCGCGACAAGCTCGGAAGACTGGAAGCGCTGAGAGAGCAATTCGGGCGGCTGCGATTTGCGGTCGAGAAGCTTTCCTTCATGTACACAGTGAATGGATACGATGGAGAGGATCGCGTCTACATCGTGAAGCGCGGCGTTGTGCGGGCTGAGCTCGAGAAACCGCGCACGTCCTGGCAGCGAGAGAAGCTCAAGCGGCTCGCTGAGGAAATGTTTTCTGTTCGCGAGCCCACGTCGACAAGCATTCCTACTCACGAAATCGACGAGCTGCTTCTTCTCTCGTCGTGGTTCCGACGGTTTCCCAAGGAAATGGATCGCACCAAAAAAGTCTCATAACGACGACTACGGGGGTGAGCAGGAAGACGAGGAAGATTGGGAA
>DASROK010000378.1:0-3031 GCA_035646915.1 Gemmatimonadaceae bacterium | reverse complement strand
GTCCCCACCTTTGCGGCATGCTTGGCCGACCCAAAAAGTGGGCTGATGCCATCAGGATGCGGTTCGATGCGCTCGCAGAACGCATCGACCCGTTTGGCGTGGTCGCATCCCTGGCTGCATTCACCGCAACGACAATGTGGCTGCTGCGAATGGCGGAGCCGGTACGCTGCCGCGCACTGCCAGTACGAATCATCGACCTCGAGCTCACCTTCTCGGCACGACGATTTGCTGCACTTCTCCAGGCCCTGTCGGTCAGACAGTGCGAGGGAGCCTTCCTCTGGTCGCTCGTCACGACCGATGTGCTGTTCCCCATCGCATATGCATCGACGCTGTGCGCGATTTTCATCTGGACCGAAAGACAGCGACGTCTGGATCCGGCGGAGAACCCGATAAAGGGCGCAGTTCCAAATCGCAATTCTATTCTGCTGTTTCTGCCGTTGATCGCCGGCGCAGCGGACATTCTGCTGGAAAACATTCCGCTGTGGATTGCGGGCACGATCATCAGCGCCAATCCAGATGCGGCAAGATCGACCGCAATCAATGCAGTCGTGCTTCTCGGGTCATTCGGCGCATCACTCAAGTGGTCGCTCGTATTTCTTTCGATACTGACCATACTCGGGGAGCTTCTCTACAACTCCCGCGGAATCGTCATCAAGCGGCTGCGATACTCGGTAGTCGCGGTATTGATTGGGGCGTTGCCGCTGCTGGTAGTGCCGCAGGGTCAGGACATTCTCCAGCGGACAATTGAAGGAGATGCCCTGACGGGGCTTCTCCGCGCGATCGTCGCACTCACATTTGGCGCGTATGTAGTATGGTTCTGCGGACGCAAGCTCGTGCAGATGAAGTTTCCGCGCGATCCAAAGGACGCCCGACCGGACTGGTACCTGTACTTTGGCGAGCACATCCCGCGAATACTGGGAATTGCGGTGCTGGTGCTTGGAGCAGCAGCGTTTGCCCGAACGGGCGGAGCACTCTTTCGATTCACAGTAGTTGCAGCCGGTGGATTCCTCGTTGCTCAGGCTGTGACGAAAATCAAGCCACGAGTGACGGGAAAGATCGGCGAGCTGTTCGTTCATGGTGATCTGCGCATAATCACCGAGCTTGTGCAGGGTGTTGGACGGGCGGTGATCGCGATCATCATTGGCGCCGGAATTCTGTACGCTCCGAATCAACCGCGGGATTTCGTTCTATTGCGATTTGGTGCGTGGCTGCTGCTCGTGATCACATGGCTCTTCTATCTCTATGTGTACACAAGGCGTGAGCGGTATATCGTACGAAGCCTGATCCCATGGATACGCGAAGGATTTGCGCGAGCCGGGGACAAGAGAAGCTCAGCGACTGTGGCGACGATATATGCAGCAACCGCTATCTATGGTGTTGCTGATGCGGTCGAGTCCATCGATCCAACGCGACTCGACAGAGCAATCAAGCGAACTCTTGTAATTGGCGGGCTGGTCAGCGTCGTTGTGCTCGGCGCATTTACTCTGTGGACTGTACCGTCTGCGCGCTGGCTTGGCGCTCTCATGGTGCTATCCATGGCAGTAGCAAGCGTTGTGTTCTTTGGATCGATCGCAACGTGGGTTCACGAGCGCCACGGAATTCCAATTGCACCGATTGCGCTTGCTCTTGCCGCAGTATTCAGCATCTGGAACGACAGTCATCTCGTTCGCCGCATTCCAGGTGACCCGTCTCCAATCGCAGCGAGGCGAGATGTCGGCACGCAGTACGATTTGTGGCGCGCCGACTCCGTAGCGGGCCAAGCGGTGCTCGTCGCTGCGTCTGGCGGAGGATTGCGCGCTGCTTACTGGACGGCTCTGTCACTCGCTGCGTTACAGGACAGTATACCCGGTTTCAACCGGCATCTCTTTGCGATCTCATCGGTGTCCGGAGGAAGTGTCGGCGCCGCGATATACGCGTCGCTGGTTCACGATTCGGCGTCGAGTGCAGGCAAAGTAAAATGTCTCGAGCAGACGGCAACGCGAGGATACTCCAACTGCGTGCGTGCATTCATGTCAGAGGATTATCTGTCGCCCGTGCTCGCGAAAATGGTCGGCCCGGATTTCGTTCAGTCATTTCTCCCGTTTCCGTGGAGCCAGCTCGACAGGTCGCTTGGACTTGAAGGATCGTGGGAAGATTCATACGAGCGAGTCACCGGAATGCCGACGCTTCGGCGCGGATTTCTTTCGTTGTACACCGGTGGCCTTTCGCCTGCGACGGTCCCTTCGCTCTTTCTGAATACGACGCATGTCGAGACAGGAAAGCGGTATATCATCGCTCCACTAAGACCGGGAATGCACGACTCTCAGGATCTTCTTGCAGTGACGGGAAGCGATATGCCGTTGTCCACCGCGGCACACAACAGCGCGCGCTTCACGTACGTTAGTCCTCCTGGCCGGATTCAGCGGGGCGACACGATAGAGCTTGGTCATGTTGTGGACGGCGGATATTTCGAGAACTCCGGTCTCGCAACGCTGCGCGAGATTCTCGATGTAATTCAATCGAGGGACAGTGGATCGAAGCCTGTAGTGATCTATCTGTGCAACGATCCAATTCCCTGCAGGGAGAGGCCCGCGGGTCTTCCGGTGACGGCGCGATCAGCAGTCATTGACTGGCTTGGTCCGATCAAGGCGTTGTTGTCGACGCGTGACGCACGAGGATCGCTGTCGCGCGCAGACATTGTAGCATTGTCGAACGTTGAATTCTTTCAGCTCGATGTGTGCGATGCACTCATTGCCGCAGATACGACTACTGCCGATACGTCGACGCTCGGATCGGTAGCGCGCGAAAAGCAGGGAAGGGAGCGCGTGGTTTCGCCGCCGCTTGGCTGGCTGTTGTCCAAAGTCGCGCGTGACTGGATGGATTCCTCATTGACCGCGGGATCTGCATCTTTGCGTCCCAGTCAGTGTCGCAGAAACAACGCTGCTGCATTTCGCCGGCTCCAGACTATCTTCAGCGCCCACTGAGATTTTCTCACCATGCATGAGCTCGCTGATCCGGCCTGACTTCGATGTCATGCTGTTCGCAATCGTCC
>DASROK010000377.1:0-3548 GCA_035646915.1 Gemmatimonadaceae bacterium | reverse complement strand
ATTCTGCATCACAGTCGATGGGGAATCCGCAGCCGGCAATTCCGTCACGGTCCGCGATCGCGACACACTCAAGCAGGACCGCGTCTCGGTCGACTCGTTGCGCAGTTACATCGGCGAGCGAATAAGCGGATGAGTGAGCTTACCCTCGAGCGCCTGCGCGCCGACGGGCAGGCATTCACTGAGGAAATATCGAGAGAGAGCTATCTCGCTCACTCGGGGCGCAAAACGGTCGCCGAATTCAAGCCGATCTACGACCGGTACGATCATGTGCTTGGCAAAGACGCTCTCGACCTGACGCTCGACCTCTTCAAGGACTCAGCGAAAGGAACAGAGGCGCACCGGTCTGCCGCACTTTTACTCGACTGGCAGCTCGACTCGCAAGCTGCCCGCTCGCTTGCCGAGCTCGATGAGCGTGAGATCGCATGGGAAAGCTCGGCGTACATCGAGGCGCCCGATGGCGCTCGCGTGCAGTATCAGGCTGCCGCAATCGAGATTGCGAACGAGAAAGATCGACCGCGGCGTCTTCTTCTCGATGCTGCGCGCGCCGATCTGGTGCAGCGCGAACACGCACCACTCCGGCTCGAGCGGCTGCAGCGCGAGAAAGACTATGTCGAGTCGCTCGGAATTGCGCCAAGCTATAACAGCGCGTTCGAGGAGATCTCCGGAGTTTCACTTTCCGATCTCGCTGTTGAATGTCACGCATTTCTGCGGGAAACTCAGCCGATATGGGATGAGGCGCTGCCGCACTATCTGAAGAAGTCGCTTGGCATCACTCCCGCTGAAGCGACCCGCTCCGATGCGCTCGCATTGCTGCGTGCCTCGGAATATGACGCAGCGTTTCCCGAGAGCTCGCTTCAGTCGTCCGTGTGGCGCCAGCTGCGCGAGATGAATGTCGATCCGCTTGCAGGCGGACGAATTATCTACGACGTCGGAGACCGGCCGGGGAAACGTGCCCGTGCGTTCTGTGCGCCAACTCGAGTGCCTGAGGAGGTGTATCTCGTTCTGCGGCCGCATGGCGGCCAGAGCGATTACACGACGCTGCTGCACGAGGCGGGTCATGCGCTTCACTTCGCAAATGTGCGTGACGATTATCCTTTCGAGTATCGCTGGCTGGGCGACAACTCGGTCACTGAATCGTATGCAATGCTTTTCGATCATCGCATCCAGGACAAGGGATGGCTGCTTCGCTATACCGAGCTTGGTTCACAGAACGTCGATGATTTCCTTCGCCTGAGAGGGTTTGAGGAGCTTCACTACCTGCGGCGTTATTGCGCCAAGCTGATCTATGAAGTCGAAGCGTATGGTGATAATGCCGACTGGAACGATCTCCCTGATCTCTACGTCGAAACGCTGACCAGCGCGACGAATTTTCAGTATCGGTCTGCTGATGCATTCGTTGATTTTGATCCGCGATATTATTCGACGAGGTATCTGCGCGCGTGGCAGCTGCAGTCTCTCCTGAGTGAATCGCTCATCGAGCGATTCGACATCGACTGGTTCAGAAATCCTGCAGCAGGACCGTGGATGACTCGCGAGCTGTGGGCAGAGGGCCAGAGGGAAACCGCGGAAGAGCTTGCCGAGCGAATTGGCTTGTCGGGAGAAAAGCTGTCGTTTGCTCCGCTCATCAGGAACATCGGGAAGCTTCTTGGCGCCTGACTGGAGTGCGGCAAAGGCCGGGGCGGTCGCTCACCTTCAGGCATTGATAGGGTTCGACACAACGAACCCGCCGGGAAACGAGCTTCCTCTCGCGAATTATCTGGCTGCGGTTCTGGAAAAGGACGGCATCCGTTCCAGGGTGCTCGTTCCAGCAGCGAATCGTGCTGCAGTGATTGCGACTTTAAAGGGAAGTGGAAAGAAACGTCCAGTGATGATGCTTGCGCACATGGACGTGGTTAGCGTCGAGCGCGAGAAGTGGTCGTGCGATCCGTTTGGCGGTGTTCTGCGCGATGGTTATGTCTATGGACGCGGAGCGATCGACGATAAGGGAATGCTTGCGGCAAATCTCACGGCGATGCTGATGCTGAAGCGGAATGTCGTCGATGCAGGAGTGGATCTCGAGCGCGACATCGTCTTTCTTGCGACGGCTGATGAAGAGACTGGCGGCTCACTCGGCATCAGATGGCTTGTCGACAATCATCGTGAGCTGCTCGACGTTGAATTCGCGATCAACGAAGGCGGACGTACCCGCATTATCGAAGGCGGAAAACGCTACCTCGCGATTCAGACGGCGGAAAAGATCTCGCACATGGTGACGGTTACTGCGCGCGGACCCGCTGGTCATTCGGCGATTCCCCTCGAGGGGAACGCAATCTTTCGTCTCGGACGCGCGCTTGCCCGCCTTGCCGATTATCGCGAACCGGTGACTCTTACCGAGACAACCCGCCGATTTTTCGCCGGGCTTTCGCAAATGTGGCCCGTCAACGAGGAGCGGGAAGCGATGGCGAGCTTGATCTCTGACAACGCGGCTGAATCTGCGCGAGGGGAAGCAATTCTCTCGAGGATTCCGGTCCTCAACGCGGTCATGCGAAACGGGATATCTGCCACCAAGATCAGCGGCGGCGTGGCGGGCAATGTGATCCCCGCGGAAGTGAGTGCTGTTCTCAACGTGAGGACGATACCGGGACAGCGGATAGATGACGTAGTGGAAAGAATGCGTGCGTGCGTTCCGGATTCCGACATTTTGTTTCACGTCGCCGGGCACACCGAAGAAGCTCCTGCCTCAAATCCGGATTCACCGATGTTCAACGCGCTTGCCGCCGCGGCACGAGAGCTCGACCCTGAGCTTACAGTTGTTCCCTACATGAGCACCGGGGGAACCGACAGTGCGCAGCTGCGAAGACTGGGCATCGATGCTTATGGAATTCTCCCCTTTCCGATGCAGCAGGAAGACGAAGAACGCATGCATGGACATGATGAGCGCGTTCCCGTCGAGTCGCTGTATTTCGGCACGCGTCTCATTTACGAGGCGATGCGCCACGTCGCGACTGACTCAGGCGCCTTGTCCGGCACACAATTAGCCCGGTAGATTCATCAGCATGAACTCCCAGCTCTCTCGCACACTTCAGGAAGCCGTTACTGCCGATTCGCCGGAAGAAGTAATCGCCGCTGCGAAAGTTTTTTTCCCGCGCCGCAACAGCGTGTATGCCGCATTTCTCGAGAAGGAAGGAAAAGGCTGGGCAACTTTTCGCGGGCAGGGGGGGGAAGAGATTGCGATCGGTGCAGCTCAGGCCGACGGCGGCACACGCGTGACCGGATCGACATACCTCTTCGACCAGCAGGTCGCGCGTTTTCTGAGCTCACTCACGCCGGCTGAATGACAGCGCCTTTCGTAACCGAGCTTCGCACCTCCGATGAAGTTGTCAAAGTCGGGGGCACTGATGGCGACACACTTCATCTTCGCGTTCAGGCGGCCGAGCTGTGGGATGCTTTGCGAGTCGATGCATCGCCTGCGACGACAATAGAAACCGTGAAGAAAGCGGCAATCGGCCGGTTCTTTCCGGCTGGCGAGCCGGTCGCTGATTTCGTGGTGAAGCTTCGCGGATATGAGA
>DASROK010000376.1:0-8225 GCA_035646915.1 Gemmatimonadaceae bacterium | reverse complement strand
GAATCCCTGCTGCGCAAGGAAGTTCGTCATCGCCGCGCCAGTGAAGTTTCCTGACAGGATGATGCGGTCGTCGATCTTGATGTTGTAGTAGTCGGCTGTGAGCGTGACGTTCGAAAGCGGTGTCAGGGCAACGCCAACACTCGCGTTGACGGACTTCTCGGGCTTGAGTGGTTCTGCCCCGAGCGCTTTCGCAACGGGACTAGTTGCCGGAAATGCTCGAGACTCTACAGCCTGCAAGACGTTATTCAGATTGAGGAACACCGTTGCCGTGGAAGAGAAAAACTCCTGGCCCAGCGATGGTGCCCTGAACCCGGTTTGAATTGCTCCACGCAATGCGATGCCGCGCGCAACCTCCAGCCGGCCCGTTCCCTTGAACGTTGTCTGGTTTCCGAAATCGCTGTAGTGCTCTGTTCGCACTGCGGCTCCGAGGAGCAATGCACGCAGAACGTTCGACTCGAGATCGAGATAGCCTGCGACGTTCGTCCGGTTGTGATCGCCTGCATCGGACGGCTGGAATCCAGGAAATACCTGCGCGCCCGGCGCGGGCTGCGCGCCAATGCGTGGCCCATCGAGAACCTTGAAGCCACCGTCGCGATATGAGTCGGGCTCACCCGCTTCGATCCCGTACATGTCGCGGCGCGCTTCAGCACCAAACGCAACGTTGAGCGGACCTGAGAATGAGCTGATATCAAATGGACGAACGATGTCGAGGTTCGCGGTGAGCTCACCGAACTTGAGCTTGCCCGCGTAAAACTCTGTTGGACTTGCATTGCCCAGAGTCGCGTTGTTGGTGTTCGTGATGTCGAACCTGAAATCGTTGTGCCCGTACACCGTGCTCAGATCGTGATTCCATCCACTTACTTTTCCCTTGACTCCAACCGTGCCGGAGTAGTCGTTGATGGTACTGTTGATCTCAGGCAGGAATCCGTCGGGGAAAATCGATCTCACCGTATTGTCGTTAAGAGGCTGACGCCAATTGCCGGTGCCCTGTCCTTCCCTTCGACCGCCGATTCCAAACGCGTACACCTGCATTCCGTTGGAGAAGGTCGGCAGCGCTGCGTTCAGAACGCCACCGACATCGTTCACGTGCGCATCGCCCTGACGGAAGTGGACCTGGTTTTTCAAAGCGGGGTCGTTGTTTCTTGGATCGCCGGCGAAGTACTGCGCCCGCGGATCTCCATATGCGCGATTCGTCGATCCGCGATTGTTGTACTGTCCTGTGACGTGCCAGAATCCAGCACCGCTCAGATTCATTCCCGTGCTTGCGTCGACAGACGTGACGTCGCCATCGGTGAGATGACCATCGAGCGGATAATCATCGGGCTTGGTGTAGCTCGACCCAACCTGAACGCCCACATCTGAAACTGGATCGGACTTCAAGATGATGTTTATCACGCCGGCGATCGCGTCGGAGCCGTACTGCGCCGCGGCGCCATCGCGAAGGATTTCGATTCTTTCTATCGAGGCAGCGGGAATTGCATTCAGATCGGCGCCCGTCGAACCGCGACCGACAGTACCGTTCACGTTTACAAGCGCTGTCGTGTGGCGACGCTTCCCGTTGACGAGAACGAGAACCTGATCGGGACCCAGTCCGCGCAGTGTTGCGGGACGGATGTGATCGGTTCCGTCCGATATCGTCGGGCGCGGGAAGTTGAATGACGGCGCGAGCATCTGAAGGATCTGATTGGTTTCCGTTGCGCCAGTCTGCTTGATTTCAGCGCTAGTCAGCACATCGACAGGAACCGGTGCGTTGGCAACTGTGCGATCACTCACGCGTGTTCCAGTGACGACGCTTGCGTCGAGCGTCTGCGTTCCGCGATTGAGCGCATAGTCCCTCGATGCGCCGCTGCCACTGACAATCACCGTATCGGTAACAGGAGCGTAGCCGAGTGACGCGACGCGAATGACGTACGTTCCAGCCGCGACAGGCAATCGGTATGTACCATCAGAGCGGGAGATGGCGCCTTGCGCTCCTGTGCCTACGGAGACGCGCGCGCCCGCGATGGGTTGGCCACTTTGTGCGTCGGTTACTTTGCCCGCAATCGACTGTGCGAGCGCACCGCTTGAGCAGATAGCGGTTGCAACGACCGCGAACGTGAGCGAGCGTCTGAAAGGCATGAAGAAATCTCCAGGAGAATGAAAGCTCGTAAATGAGCGGTCATATATTTGGAGACCGGCGCGAATGCCGCAATAGCAAAAAAGAAGAGTTAGCAGAGAAGACAGAGCTTCTCTGCTAACTCTCTCTTTTTACTGGACGAAGTTGTAAAGTCCGTAGAGTCCGACAGCTGCTCCTGCAACCGCAATCAAAACTCCCGCGGTTCCCCCGATCACAGCTCCAATGATCAGCGCTGCTCCGCCGACTACCATCAGTGCGACATTCTTTCCCGCTCCCATGTGGGTCTCTGCAGCAGGAGCAACCTTTTTCGCCGTCTCGGCACGACGGATTCCGACAACCGAAGCCGCGACAGTCGGACCCGCCGACGCACGCTGAGCAGTCGTCGCCTTTTGAGGCGCCTGCGCGACGGCAATCGCGCCAGGAGAAGTAACGGCAAGCACTGCGGCTGCGACGGAAGCAATTATTCTTTTCCTCAATTCCCTCTCCTTGTGCGGTGATTCAGCGTGGAAAATAAGCGCGTGCGCGGTATCTTGGCAGGCCAATGAGAGACCTTGTAAAGAAGTTTGTCTCCAGCGAGTGGACAGGACCTCTCGCGCTTGCTTTCATCCATCTGCTTCTCGCGCTCCTCTCATACCAGCAGGCGCCATTCACCGGCGGCGATGACGCGACCTACATCTCGCTGGCAAGGTCGCTGATCGAGCGACACGACTATCGCGACATCTGGAATCCCGAGCTCCCGCTTCATACCCAGTATCCGCCGATTTTCCCGATAGTAGTTGCCGGCGGCCTCCTCGCCGGCCTTTCCACGCAGGAGGGGCTGAAGATTCTCATGATCTTCATCTCCACAGGCGCAGTGTTCGCGAGCTGTCTCTGGCTCCGCCGCGTAACCACGCCGGGCATCGCGTTCTGCGCCGGCTTCTTCATCGTTATTTCACCCGAGATCATCTGGCTGGGACAGGAGGTGCTGTCAGACCCGCTGTTCTGGCTGTTTGCGATGCTCGCGCTGATCTGGTGGCGTCGAGCCGACAGGCCAGGCAGCGATGCGAATGCGCCAATGTCCATCGGGCTCGTTGTTACCGCAGCGGCTTTTACGCTCGCCGGATACTTCACTCGCTCCGCAGGCGCTCCTCTCCTTCTCGCAGTGCTCATCTGGCTCCTGATCAGAAAACAGTATCGTGCGATTGGAATCGTCACCCTGATGTCAGCGCCACTGATCTTTTTGTGGTGGCTGCGCGGGCATGGTCATGGTGCCGGAGGATATCTCGCGCCGTTCATCGCGGTGGACCCGTACAATCCCGCACTTGGCACTGTAACCCCAACGATTCTCGTAAAAAGAGTAGCGGAAAATCTGTCGGTTTACGCACAGCGGCATCTTGCCCGGCTTGTTTTTGGATCGTTACGCACGGGCGTGATATTCGGCGTCGCGTTTGCCGCGGCTGTCCTGTGGGGATGGATAAAGCGCGTGCGTCAGCGCCCGGGGCTCGCCGAAGTCTGGCTTCCGATTTACCTCGCGCTCGTGCTGCTCTGGCCAGTGGCTTGGGCAGGGGCGCGATTTCTGTTTCCAGTCGTTCCGCTTCTCGCTCTCTATGTGGGACTCACAATCGCTGACCTCGCAAAGGCCGCATCGCACCCACGCGTGTTTTCCGGAGCTCTTCTTTTCGCGGGGATAGTGACGGTGAGTCCGGCGCTGCGCCGGCAGATAAGAACCGGATCTCAGTGTCGCGAGCGATTCTACTCCGGTGAACGGTTTCCCTGCACCGGAAAGGAGTTTGCCGACTTTTTCGAGACGGCCGAAAGAGCTCGGGGAAAGCTTCCGCCACATTCAGTTGTGCTGTCGAGGAAGCCCACGATTTTCTACGCGCACTCCGGATATCAGAGCGTGCTTTATCCTCTCTCGCCCGTCCCGGACTCCTTGTTCAATCTCGCAAAACGAGTTGGTGCGCAGTATGTCGTAGTGGATCAGATCAGCGATCTCGCGCCCAAATACCTCCACCCGATACTGCTCGCCCGGCGCGATGATTTTTGCGTCATTCGCGAGCTGTCGACAGAAGATGCAGCGTTCGCGCGAATCGATATTGGCGGACCGCCGCGAGCGCCCGGTGCTGCAGCGAATTCATTCAGGACCTGCGAGGCTACGAAATAATCTCAGGCCGCCGGCGCGACCTTCACGTCGGCATCGAATGCGCCTGTGAGAATCTTCGCGCCGTGCTTGACCTGAACCCAGATCCTGTATCTCCCGGGCTTCGGGAACGCGTACGGAAATGCAACACTTCCATTGATTGGTGCTGCTCTTCCAAGCTCCGACATTTCCGCCGATGTCAATCGCTTCCCAAGTGCTCCGCGAATTGTATCGCCGGGCTGCCGCATCGCGAATGCCATTTGCGAAGCCATCGAGAACGTTCCGTTCGGATGCAGATGGACGAAGACAGATCCATCATCCCTCATAACGACTGCATGTCCCGCCATTCCCATGTAGGGTGACAAAGTCGCTGGAGTGCCGTCTGCGTTCTTCACCATGAACGAAAGACTCTGCGGCCTCCCGGCGACAATGGCGGAAGGTCTGTTCCATTCCAGAGTCATTCCGCTGTCGAGCTGAAAAACGCGACCCGAGTCGACGGCTCCCGAAAATTGGGAATCGTCCGGATCGGCCGGGTCCGTGCTCAGGTCAATTCCGCCTGAACCGTAGGTGAGGGAATCGACGAGCGTATGCGTGAAACCGCTCTCGTGAACGATCTCTGCGTAAACTCGGTATTTGCCGTTTGGAAGAACGGGCGCCACAGCGCGGAAGGTCACGCTGTCGCGAGTCTCGGGATGAAGATGCGCAAACGCTCCCATGTCTTCCTTGATGAGGAAGAGATGCATCAGCTTCCCGTGATCCTCTACCAGCGGACTCCAGAAATTCCCCCGGTTTCGCCGGAGCCAGGTTGAGTCCCAGCGATGTCTCCATGCAGAATCTTCGATCGTGACGCTCACCCAGTTCCCGTCAACCATCTTCGCCCTGGAAGCCAGCGGCTTGTACATGTTCGCGGCATAGTCGCGGTCTTCACTGTTCCACCATCTCCATCCGCCTGTGAGAAGACCAACAACAATGACAGTCGTAAGCGCCATTGCTGCACGCGCACGATTTCTCCTCGCTTTGTCCGAAGCTTCTCCGGGAGCAAGCGACGCTTCGCGCACCGTTGCGCCGACAATCGTCACCAGACCCGCGAACAGGAATACTCCCATTGCCGCGAGTCCGATCCCCATCGGCTTATTCAACTCGAGACGCGAGTAAGCAACTACTACCACGGGCACAACAGCAGTGCCGCGCCCCTCCTTTCCACTTACGCTGACAGTGACGCTGTTTGATCCGGTGCTCATCATCCACAGCTTTCCCTCGAAGAGACCGGAATCTCCAGCGACAGGACGTGCGGGCTCAGGCGGCGGTGCTCCACCTGTCGCATCAAACTTGTTCGCCTGAACAGTTACGAGATCAGGCACTTCGCCATCAGCGCGCACAAATACGCGAGCGACACCGGGAACAACGCCTGCCGGTTCGATCTGCACAGTGATGTGGTAAGGTCCCGCATTCCCTTCGAACCAGGTGTCGGGACTGCCTACATGCGCGCTTGCCAGTAAATACAGGGAAGCGACGCCAGCCGTTCCGAGAAATGACCGCATCATCTCTGGATGCGCGACATGCTCTTGCCCCAGACAAGGCCCAGCCTGGTTGACAGCACTGCAACACCGGACGCGATGGACATTCCCTTGAGGAATTGCGCCGGACTCCAGTTACCGTGCGCATCCGTATCGAGATTCCAGTACTGATACCGCCATGGACCCGGGCGGCTCGAGTAATCCCATTGGTCCGCACCAATGAAGTAATTGCGAGCCGCTGGAGAAAGCATGAACTCCGCCCAGAGCCAGTGTACTGCAAGCATCACAGCGACAAACGCAACTCCAATCGCAACGGACAGCATCCAGTCGTTCGCCGACTGTTTCCTCAGCAGCAGGTCGACTGCGACAGCGGGTGCAACGAGCAGAACCGGAAACGCCGGCGGAAGCATGTGCGTTACCGGGCTGTAGATCGGCGCCAGTTTCGGTGTAGCCGGAAAAAGCTGAAGAACCCAGATCGAGACCATGGTAATCAGCATGTACAGGACCGCGATTCGCGTTGCCGGCCACGAGAGACGTGACGCACGCGCGAATGCCACGAGAAACAGCGGAAGCAGCGCGGCAGTGACCTTATAGAACCGCGATCCGTGCATTGTGTTGGCGAACGATGCATCCTCCGTCAGCATGATCGAAATCATCTCGATGATCACCGCAGAGGAGATTGCAAATACAATCGCGAGCCGTTTCGTATCGGACTCGGACTTCGCCCTGTTCTGTGCGCCGAGTGCCATGTACATCGCACCGAGCTGGATGGCGATCATGCCGGAGGCCAGCACCAGGTGAGGCGGGCTGATGATCTTTACATCGAGCCCATACGCATTGTGCCACCAGTTATCGAAAGGAGCCGAGGTCACCATCATGATGGTGCCCCAGATGCAGATCCATGCTCCGAGTGGCGCCTGGAAATATTTCCAGAAGCGGACCGACCTTGAACGTTCGGCTGGGGATCCGGCAAACGTCGTCTTCAATGCGACGTATCCGCAGCTCAATCCCGCAACAATTGCCCCGATCTGCTCGATTACGTGCGGGGGAGACCAGAACGTGTCACGACCGATTGTGCGGTGCCAGGAAATATCCCAGATGAGCCCGATTACGATCGACGCTGACGCGACCAGCACCGCGTAGATCGGCCACTCCTCTGCAATTACCCCCGCGCGTTCTGCAGGAGTCGCGCGGGAGTTATCGGGCAAAACGGGAATTGTTGCTGCCATCCGCCGGGATTTGGGACGGCTAGCCTCTCCGTCTTCGATCAGGGATTCTGACGCTTCCCTTTACTGTATCGTAGCGGATAGAGCCGCTGCCGTCGCGGTCAACAACAAAATCCCCAGAGACGCGGTCGACGTCAATGTTTCCCGAGCCATCGTTTTCCACGCGCATTGTACCGCCAACACTGGAGACGTCGATGTTGCCCGATCCATCTTCCTCGACGGTGAAATTCCCGGTTACATCGCGGGCGCGAATCTCTCCCGAGCCATCCGAGATCCTTACCGAGCCCTGAACGCCTTCGATGACGATGCTTCCGGATCCGTCGCTGATGCGCACGTCACCGCGCGCTCCGCGAACGTGTATCTCGCCGGACCCATCCTCGAACTCCAGCGCGCCGGTATTGTTGAATTCGGCTTCTCCGCTTCCATCATCTACGTCGAGGGGCAGCGATGATGGAACCTCGATTACGAGGTCGAGAGCCATGTTGTCCCAGTCATCTCCATTTCTGCCGAAGTATCCGTCGCGATCATCAGGCATGTCCGCCTTGATGTAAATCTCATCACCGCGGCGCTCGGCAATCAGCTTGATGCCATCGAGCCGGCTCTTGCGATCGGATCTGGCGGTACCGCGGACGTGAACCTGATCCAAGCCCTCCCGTCCTTCCACCTTGAGGACACCGGCTGCAGCGTCGATGCGAATGGACTTCGCGCCGGCGACAGGAATGTCGGCGTTCCGGGGAGACGTGTAGTCCTCGAGGGCCTGGGTGCGCCGGGGAATGAAGACGGCGGTTACAATCAGAAGCCCGGTGAGAGTGGCGCGATACAGGGGTTTCGTACGATTCATCGATCCTCCCGGTCTGGGCAGCAGGAAAAGGCCCATCGGTGGACCTCATTGCTTTGATGACTTGGAAGCCGTACGGTTTGAAGCCGGCGTGGTTTCAGCGCAGCGCTTTGAGGATGGCCGGCTCGAGGTTCTGTTTCCCGCCCAGACCGGTGTAGACCACCTTTCCTGCCTTGTCGATGATCACTACATACGACGTGGCCGGGACATCATAGGCTTCGGTCGCCTCGCCTTTGGCGTCATAGACCGTCTGGTGGGGATAGCGCTTCTTTTCAGTGAAGGTCCTTACCCGGTCCTTTGTCTCGTTGACGCTCACTGCCACGGCAAGGAAGCGCATTCTCGAGCCGTATTTCTTCTGAAGAGAGAGAAGTGAGGGCTCCAGCTCCTTACAGTTGGGACACCAGAAAGC
>DASROK010000375.1:0-6665 GCA_035646915.1 Gemmatimonadaceae bacterium | reverse complement strand
GAATTCTGCTTCACCGCCGAGCGATCGAGAAATATCACAGCGGTGGACTGTGGACGAATGCCTGCTGCGGTCATCCCCGTCAGAACGAAACGACGAAAGACGCAGCCGAGCGAAGATTGCGAGAGGAGATGGGGGTTGATTGCGACTTGGGTCATGCAGGATCGTTCATTTACAGCGCGCAAGTCGACAACGGTTTGACCGAGAACGAGCTGGATCATGTCTTCACTGGACATTATTCCGGCGCTCTCGAGCCCGATCCCGCCGAAGTTCAGGAGATTCGCTGGATTGCACTTGAGGATCTCATCCTGTGGCTCGAACGTGAGCCTGACGCTTTTACCGCGTGGTTCAGAGAAGCTCTCGCCGCTTCCCGAGTGGGAACGATGCGATCGAGCACTTTCGCCGAGGATATTACGCCGGGTACTCCACCGCCCGGATGAGTTCCCGCTCCGACGAAATAGAGCCCCTCGACTTCGCGTGATCTGTTGTGATACCGGAAATACGCTGACTGAGTAAGAATCGGCTCAGGTCCAAACGCAGCGCCGTCCACTGAGCGAAGATCATCCTCAAAATTCCGCGGGGTTAGAAAGAAGGGCTCGATGATGCTGCCGCCGATTCCCGGAAGCAGCCTGTGCTCTAGATGATTCAGTATTCGCTCGAAGTAACCCTCACTCGCAGCATTCCAGTCGATCCCGCTTTTGTTGTTGGGAACAGGTGACAGGACGTAGAAGGTTTCAGAGCCGGGTGGTGCGAGCGACGCATCAGTGCGAGTGGGCGCATGAAGATAGAGAGAGAAATCGCTAGCGAGCACGCGCTTGTTGAATACGTCGTCCAGCAATCCACGATATCGTGGACCAAGAAGAATCGTATGATGAGCGAGATCTGGGTACGTCTGACGCGCGCCAAAGTATGCGACGAATAGACTCATAGACTGTCTTGTCGGGCGCGGCACGATCGATCGCCTTACACCGGGCAACATGTTCGCATACACGTACGACGGATCAGCGTTGCTTACGACGATATCCGCTGCGATCCGCTCACCACCGGCAATACGAACTCCGCGAACTTTTCCGTCACGCACTTCGATCTCTTCGACGGGGCTTTCGACTCTTACCTCGACGCCGAGCTCGTTCAACAGCCGTACAAGCGCTGAGATGATCGCAGTTGTTCCGCCCATGGCGAAATGAACACCCCATTTTCGCTCGAGCCAGTGAATCAGCAGATAGATGGACGTGGTCGAGAATGGATTGCCGCCGACAAGCAGCGGCTCGAACGTGAAAAGCTGCCGCAGGCGCTCATCCTGTATGTAATGCGACACCAGCCCGTAAACTGTCCGATAGCTCTTGAGCTTCGTCATCTGCGGAAGAATTCGCAGCATGTCTGACAGCGAATCGAATGGACGGTCGGAAAGCTGAGTAAATCCGACGTCGAATATGCGCTCCGCGTGCGCCGCGAGCTTTCTGTAACCGTCGACATCGCGGCGCTCGAATTGCGCAATCTGCGTCAACAACCGCTCCTCATCGCCGACGTAATCGAACTGCGACCCGTCGTGAAACATGACGCGATAGAATGGATCGACCGGAACGAGTGACACGTAATCGCTCATGTCGCGGCCCGCAATGCTGAACAGCTCTTCGATGAGATGAGGGGCGGTTATCACTGTCGGCCCTGCGTCGAACGTGAATCCGTTGCGTCTGAACACTCTCGCACGTCCGCCTGGCTGATCGAGTGCCTCGACCACTGTTACGTCATAGCCTTTTACTCTAAGGCGAATCGCGGCTGCAAGTCCTCCAAACCCCGAGCCAACTACAACCGCGCGTGCTGGGCTCATGAGTCTCTCCTTGGATCTCTCGACCTGAGCAGCTGCCGGAACTCCTGGAGATCCGGAAGTACCATCACTCCCGCTTTTTCCATATTCGCGTTCCGCGTGCCTTCACCACCGAGCACCAGCATCACGCTTTTCGACAACCGTGAGCGAATCTTCCTGACCTCTCCGCTGACGAGCTCCTTGTCTCTCACATACACGAGACTCAACGCAACCACGCTGGCGCCAGTGAGTTTTGCAGACATGGCAATATCTTCCGCAGGCAGATCAGGTCCGAGATACACCACTCGCCATCTCTCTTCAGATGCAATGATGCCGGCGAGCATTGCACCAAGCTCATGACGATGATGAGCAGGTGTCGCGCACACGAGTACCGGTGCGTCTTCATCCACCGGAACTGAATCGATCATCCACGCGAGAACCCGGCGAAGATTGACCGAGAGAATGTGCTCGTGCACCGGGCAGATGCTTCTGTCAGACCACATTTCGCCGACGCGAGACAGAAGAGGGCCGACAATCTCGCCGATGAACTCGCTCGACTTGAGCGCAACAACCGCTCTCATCAGCGTCGCGTAAACTCGTGGACCGTCCAGTGATTGAACTGCATCGAGCGTTGCAGCAAGAAATCGCGCAGCTTCAGTTTGCTCAGTCTGCTGTCCTGCAATCGAATCCTCGATTGCTTCATCGCGCAGCAGCTCGGCCATCTCACTCGCGCTCAAGCCGGCGATCTGTCCGATTGCGTGGCCCTGATCGGTGAGTCGCTTCAGAAGCTGAAGCCTCAGGACATCGTCTTGACTGTAGAGCCGGAGGCCGCCTTCAGTTCTCCCCGGGCTCACCACGCCGTATCGCTTTTCCCACGCGCGAAGCACGTGAGACGTAAGTCCCGTTCGGCGGACGACCGCGCCGATGGAGAGTCGAGGGGTACTGGATGAAATAGTGGGCATAGTGTTGTCTAAGTCTTGTCAAGGTAGAGATTAGACAGACAATTGACAACCCCCAGGCGCTCCGGTAACCTCATTTCATGACCCGGCCGCGCAGCATCGCACTCCTCCTTCTTTATCTGTTCACCGCTGTGAGCATTGCGGGGTACGCTTCGTTCGGCCGGCACCCGGAATGGCTCGCCAGCCAGGGACCTGCAGCCATCACGATCTACGCGGTGTCGTTCCGATTCTTCGCGATCGGCCAGGTGATCCTTGCGGGAGTCACGATGATCTCCTTCCTCATCCGTCACGCTCGATGGAAGTGGGTCACCGCCTTCATCGCCCTCTATTCAATCAGCCTCGCATGCGAGCTGCTCGGCACAACATTCGGAATTCCCTTCGGCGCCTACTCCTACAGCGCCGCACTGAATCCCATGTGGCTCAGTCGGGTTCCATTGGGAATTCCGCTCAGCTGGTTCTATATGGCGGTGCCGTCATATGCATTCGCGCTTCTTCTTGTACCGAAAGCCGCAACGCTCCGTCGCATCACACTGGGATCCTTCATTCTTCTCGCGTGGGACCTCGCGCTCGACCCCGCAATGAGCAGCGCAACGAAATACTGGGAATGGGCTGAACAGGGTTCGTACTATGGGATGCCGCTGCTCAACCTGTTTGGATGGTACGTGACAGGTGTGCTGCTCATGGGTGCGCTCGCTCTTCTTCGCGCGGAGAGCTGGATCTCACGACTTCCTGTAAGATGGCTCGCAGGGTTTTACGGCGTGAATCTTCTTCTCGCCCTCGGCATAAGCATCTCCGCGGGTCTCTGGCTATCCCTCGTGCTCACGGTTGCAGCATTCAGTATCACGATAGTTGTCGCGAGCATTTTTAGCGGCAGACATGATCCGATCGCGTCACTCGATCCAGCCGGCCACGCGCTCCGATGATGCCTGACTCTGAATTTCTCCGCGAGTCATTGAGCCGGGTCGCCGAGTTGGCGATGAAGCGAGGTATGCCGAAGATCGAGCTCAAAGGACAGCTCATTCTTCCGTCACTTGCGTACGCTGCCGCATTCGGTGGCTCCAAACTCGATACGCGATTCTGGAATGGCGCACTCGCAATTCAGCTGGCGCATGAAGCCTCTCTCATTCACGATGACATCATCGATGACGCTTCAATTCGCCGCGGCCAGGCGACGGAGGTGCAAAGTCGCGGTGTCGGGCCGGCACTTGTTTACGGCGATCACCTGCTTACAGCTTCATATCGTCTCGCAGCTGAAACGAAAAGCTTCGAGTTCGTAGAGCTGTTCTCGCAGTGCGTAGAAAGAACTGTGGCCGGAGAAATCGCACAGGCGAAATCACTCGGCACAATTCTCTCGTTCGCTGAGTACCGCGAGATTGCAGAATCCAAATCAGGTGAGCTGCTTGCTTCGTCGCTCGCACTTGGCGTCACGCTTGGTGACACGAACAGAATAGAGCCGCGCGCGAGACTTGGCCGTGAATTCGGCCTGTTGTATCAGATGCTCGATGATCTGCTCGATTACTGCCCGTCCACCGATATGGGCAAGCCTTCACTCGGTGATTTCCAGCAGAAGAGATGGACGTGGCCGCTGCTTGAGATCGGCGAATTCTCTTTTGACGAACCTGTAGAAGACATCGCCGCCAGGTTCAGCAATCGAGTCGGCATGAGCCCGCTCGAGCGTTGTGTGAGGAGCTTTGAAGAGAAATCACATCAGCTCGCACACTGCCTGAATCAAGAGTTTGGCGACGCTGATGTTGGCATTTCAGTTATCAAGGATTGGGTCTCTCGTGCCCGGGAGGCCGCCGCGCTCGAGCTTCATGAAAGAGGGTCAGCACTCTCATCGCGAGTAACGATCAGTCCAGGAGTTTCTGTTCGATCGTTTGTCCCTGTTAAGGATGATGTGATTGAGTACCTCGCCGACAACAGCAAAACGTTCCGTTTTGCATCGCGATTCTTTCCGCAGCGGGAGCTCACGAGCGTCGCTCATGTGTATGCGTTCTGTCGTGTTACCGACGACCTTGTCGACCAGAACGAGCATTCCCAGGCTGAGCATCTGCTCAATGAATGGATGACGCTCGCATACTCGGCACACAGCGGCAGCAGAACGGGGATTTCATTTCTCGATCGCGTAATGCATGAGATGCGATCCCGAAGAATTCCATTCGATTACGCTCGCGAGCTTGCCGAAGGAATGCGGATGGATCTGCGTGGTGTGCGGTACGAGACCATGCAGGATCTTCGCACGTACACATACCGAGTTGCTTCAGTTGTTGGGCTTTGGCTTACGCGGCTGGCAGGCATTCACGACGAGAGTACGCTGCGTCATGCTGAAAGTCTTGGTCACGCGATGCAGCTTACCAATATCCTGCGTGATGTTGGTGAGGATGCACGGTTAGGGCGACCGTACCTTCCGCTCGATCTGTTGACGAAACACGGAATCGAGGCAGGCGACATAATGTCCGCTGCTCGAGGCGATGAACCAATTCCCCGTGGTTTCGATAGTCTCATGGAAGAGCTCATGCGGGATGCAGAGCAGGATTACGAATTTGCACTGCAGGGAGTGCGTAATCTTCCTGCTGCCTATCAGCGGCCGGTGCGGTCGCCGCTCATGTGTATCGGGGCATTCACGCCGAGATTCGGCGGAACGGTTATGACTCAATTACCCGGCGCGCGGTGACATCGGCGCGCAGCAAAGCCATGCTGGCTGCGCGCGCGATCTGGAACCTCGAGACATCAGTACCGGCTGCTCGTCGCAGCGCGTGAGATTGTGCTGATCTAGTTGATTCTGCCTCTTCCGAAACGTCGATTGTTCACCGACCTTGAACGTCGATGCAATCACCTGAAGAGGCCGGATTGCCGCTCGCGCTTAGTCATGCCCTCGAGGGCCGGTATACTCTCGCTCGAAAACTCGGCGAGGGCGGCATGGCAGCCGTGTATCTCGCGGAGGATCGCCGACACGAACGGCCGGTTGCGCTCAAGGTGCTCAACCGCGAGCGAAGCGCCGCGCTCGGTGCTGAACGGTTCGAGAGGGAAATCAAGATTCTCGCGCACCTCAGGCACCCGTTCATTCTTCCACTGCACGACTCCGGCGAGGCAGCCGGCGAGCTTTACTTCGTCATGCCGTACATCGACGGGGAGTCTCTCGCCGCGCGAATCGAGCGCGATGGATCTGTTCCCCTTGAAGAGACTGTTCGAATCGTGCGCCAGATTGCAGACGCACTCGACTACGCTCACGCAGAAGGCGTAGTCCACCGCGACATCAAACCGGGGAACATTCTCCTTTCGCGCCATGGCCACGCACTGCTGGCCGATTTCGGAATTGCGCGCGGAGCGCTTCTCCCGAATCCGGGAATGGCGCTCACTGAAGTTGGCTTCACGGTGGGCACAACAACCTACATGAGTCCCGAACAGGCGATCGGCGAGAGTGATCTGGACGGCCGAGCGGATATTTACTCGCTCGCGTGTGTGGTATACGAAATGATTTCGGGCCAGCCGCCTTTCTCCGGTTCAACACCACTGGCAGTTGTTGCAAAGCATATCAGTGCGCGTGCACCAAGCCTTGCCGGCAAGACAAAGGATATGACAGCTTCGGCTGCTGATGCGGTCGCCCGTGCGCTTGAAAAGAATCGCAGTGACAGGTTTCCAACTGCAACCGCATTTGCTGATGCATTGTCGCAAAAGAAGGTCGACGCGACTTCAACTACATCGACGCTCGTGTCGCCGCGACGTCTTTCAATTGCAGTACTGCCCATTGCGAATCGAAGCTCCGACCCCGAAACCGAATTCTTCAGCGACGGAATAACGGACGAGCTGATCAATGCTCTTGCAAAGGTCGAGGGACTCAGGGTTGTCTCGCGCACCTCGAGCTTTGCGTTCAAGGGCGAGAATGTACCGATACGAGAAAT
>DASROK010000374.1:0-2460 GCA_035646915.1 Gemmatimonadaceae bacterium | reverse complement strand
AATTTTTTCAACGGCGGATTTTACGCGAATTCATCGGCCGCAGGCAACTGGGAGGATTTCGTCGTTCGCGATCTTGTCAGGTACATGGACAGGCGGTATCGAACTGTCAGGAATCGCAGTGGACGCGGGATAGCGGGACATTCCATGGGAGGGTTTGGGGCGCTGCGCGTTGGCATGCGCAATCCTGATACTTTCTCGGCGGTTTATCTGCTCAGTGCTTTTGGACTCTCGGAGTATGATTCGATTCAGAGCGTCGGCGCTGCGACATGGAAAAAAGCACTGGCTCTCACGGATACTGCGCAGTATCTCGAGGCCGGCTTCATGGCCGATCTCATGTACGGACTGGCTGGAGTCTATTCGCCGAATCCCTCGAAGCCGCCATTCTTCGTCGATCTTCCATTCAGACTGGAAGGTGACTCACTCGTCCTGGTTCCCGAGGTCGCAGAAAAATGGCGGCAGACACCGCTCGCGATGGTTCCTGCTTATGCCTCAAACCTTCGGCGCATGCACATCGGCTTCGACGCCGGCGCGAGCGACGGATTCAAGGACATTCCGCTCAACGTTCAGAAACTCGATTCAATGATGACTGCGCTCGGGATTCCACATGAAGCCGCGGTTTATCCGGGAACTCACATGCAGGGAATTCGGGGCCGGATCGAGTCGAACATGATTCCGTTCTTCTCCAGGGTTCTTCACTGAACTCTCGAGCGATCCGCCGAACAAAGCATTTCGCCTCACAAGACCCGCGCCGGTATTCGGGAAGATGTCAGTTGGACGGTCTGGCGTTCCGACTATGCCGACGATCCCGAAATTGCCTTCGTCATTCGCCAAGAGACTCATTGGTATTCGAATGACCACCGAGTTGCCAGAAAAACTGACCCTCACTGGTGCCTGGCTCGCCGCGCTGTAAAGGAACATGGTCCCTCCGTCCGAATCGAACATTTCCAGCTGGTACTCGACACCAATATTGGCTGTCGCCCCGAAAAAATTGCTCAACGGCCCTATGCCGGTGCTCGAGTTGTCATCCATGTCGAATTCGAGATAACCGCCAAGGGTTACGGGAGAAACCGGTGCATTGAACGTAGCCGTCACAATGATCGAGTCGCGCTTGTAGTCGCCGCGAAGAGAAACGAGGTCATGTCCCCTCACCGCGCTAGCCGAATCGTTCGAAAGCGTGTCGCCAACGGGATCGGCGAGATTGAACGCAAGGACGCCGGCATCAGGTGCGATTGCATTTGCAGTGAATGTCACTGACGGAAGGCCCGCCACCGAAGCTGTCAGAGTTTTCTGACCGAATGTGTTGCCGAGCGTCCAGGCAACCGATGCTGCTCCGTTCGAGCCCGTTGTCTTCGTCGCGGCATCGACAGTTCCGCCGGTGGTCGTGAAACTCACGGTGACGTTGGGCACAGGCTGATTCTTCGCGTCAGTCACAAGAACCGTCGGGGCAATTGGAACCGTTTGGCCAAATGCGCCAAGCTGAGTAGTCCCGCCAGCAGTAATCAGCAGTGCCGACGGCGGACCCACACTCGGCCCATTTGAGTCGCTGCATGCCGCTGCCGTCACAGCTGCTAACAGGAGTATTCCGGTACGCAAGCGCATTTTCGGGCTCCGTGAAGGTTCCAGAATGTACAGCTACGAAGGTCGGGATGGATATGTCGACGCCAAGCCTTGACGTCACTGATGTCACCGGCCCATGCTCCGGCGTGAAACGTTTCCTGCTTGCGCTCGCAGCAATTTCTTCCGTTACTGCTCCGGCCGCATCCCAGAACCCCCCGGAGCTGGACAGCTTTGTCACCGCAGTGATGCGCGAATTCAAAGTCCCGGGAGTCGCGGTTTCGATCGTGAAGGATGGGCAGGTTGTAGTCGCCAGGGGATACGGAGTTCGATCGATTGACCAGCCGGCTCGCGTAGACGAGCACACTCGATTCGGAATAGCCTCGAATACCAAACTCTTTACAGCGACCGCACTGGCAATGCTGGCGGAGCAGGGGAAGCTCGCGCTCGACTCACCGGTCATTCGCTACCTGCCATGGTTCCAGATGTCCGATCCAGAAGTCACGCGACAGATCACTGTGCGTGATTTACTCGTGCATCGCAGTGGACTCGGACTGGGCGCTGGCGATCTGCTCTGGTGGCCGCAGACCAGTTTTTCCCGCACCGACCTTGTTCGACGGTTGAGGTATGTGCGGCTCGCGAAGCCGTTTCGAAAGGAATACGCGTACGACAACGTGCTGTATACGGTGGCCGGCGAAGTGATCCAGGCTGTCTCGAGCAACGTTTGGGAACAATTCGTGGATCAGGAAATCCTGCGCAGAATCGGCATGTCCGATTCCAGGTTACAGCACTCCAACGCCGCTGACTCCGGCAATGTTGCAAGGACGCACGGGATTGTCGACGGTGCGGTGAGACGGATCACGCAGATGACCGGGAACAACACCAATCCTGCGGGCGGGATTAACG
>DASROK010000373.1:0-8708 GCA_035646915.1 Gemmatimonadaceae bacterium | reverse complement strand
GAATGAATTTATCAGTCGTTGTCCAGGCTTCGACCGACAGTCGAATTGGGTCAGGCTTTCCGTTGTTGACGAACCTCGAATATGCTTCCGGCGCTTCAGGCATAAAGCGTTGAGCGAACGCGAATGCCCGCTTTGGAAGCTCGCGGGCTCGAGCTTGTCGAAGGAGCTCACAACCCTTCGTCACATCTTTCGTTTCCTTATAGAGACCGTAACGCTGGATAAATACACTCGGTGTCATACTCAAGAATTCATCATCACCGTAATTCAAAAGCTCCGATGGACTTTGCAAGTTCGGATGTGCCTTTGATAAGAAGTGTAGAGCCCTCCGAACGAGCTCTTCTGCAGCCATGATTTTTGGGTGATAATAGAACTTGTCGTAAAGAAAGATTCGGCTGACTAACATTTCTTCGAGAGCCCTAGCACCGCTAGGAACGATAGCGAGCGAATAGACTGGCGCTCCTTTCAAATTAGTTGTCCGAACCAGGCGTAGCTTCGATCGCAGGCGCTCAAGGTCGAGCGAAATTGGAACGCCTACCATATGCCCATCACGGGCGAGGTAGTCGATTTTATCGCTGTCAACAGGACCATTAATAATTTCTGAAAGATACGAATCGGGCTGCGTTCGTAATTTCGATCCTGCGATACACGCGCAAAGCTTGTCAATTATTTCACGGTCATTGAAGACTGTTCGGCGCATACCGGAAGCGGCAAGAAGCGATTGAAACGCAGCGCTTCGAATAATTAGGATGGCAACAACTTCCGCCGGCGCTACCGGACTCCTATAGAATGCTTTCAGTGTTTCTTGTGCTGTCTTCAACGGAGCAAACGATTCATAGAATCGTTCCGAGACGTGACTTAAGATCGAATGCCCAGTGTCATGAAGAAGCGCTGCCAAACGTACGATGTCTCTTCTAGATCCATTTTCATCACCTACGTATGTCACGGCTGGTGAATTTGCAGGATTGGAAATTGAGTCGAATAGCATTGAGGCTGCTTGAATGCAGCCTATAGAGTGTTCAAATCGTGTGTAGCCAGCGGATGGAAATAAATAGTGTCCCACCCCAAGCTGTCGAATGAACCTTAGCCGTTGGACTAACGGGCTATCCATGATAAAAACTTCCCAGGGCAGCAAGATTATCGTCTTGCCAACGGGATCATGAATAACCTTTGGTTCCTTGTAGATGTTAGTGGGGTTTCTTTTTAGATAGGGGCTCAAAACGCTGTCGGCCCACGTCGCCAAAACATCCGCGAGTGGGCCGGCATTAACATCCAGAATATTCGTTGGCGCTGTCACACAGCTAGGCCCTTTAACAGCGCGTCGGCTGCTTTCTCGAAAAGTTCCTTTTTTTCGCCATAACCGTTTAAAAAAGTCGTTGCGACTCTAGGCGTCATCGTAATTTGAAGTCTCGTATACGACGGATTTGGGAAGCGAAGCAAACTATATCCTTCGGCAACGATCAAAGCATTATTTAATTCGTCGTATGTATTGCTCACTATATCTGGATAGTACTCATCGGCAACCTTTGCAATCTCAGAATCATCGCTTTTGAAAACTTCTAACGCATTTCCAAACGCTGAATGGAATGCTTTATCTGTTGTTTTGACCGAATCACGACCGCGCAAGCTCAAGACGGCCAACATCCCTATGAGGAGATCTTCGGTCTTCAGCGGCGGCTGTTGAAGTGATGTTGTCATTGAAATACCCCTTTCGCCTTGAAGGCCATAAAAAAACCAATATACACACCCAAGTTCCTGGCGCCAGAAATCATTTTTGTGATGTCTGAAATCGGAATGTTGCAGGTAATGGGGCACGTTGCACGCCAACCCTGACGTAATCGGTAGTCTGTCGACGCCGTGTTTCAATCGTATGCGCCGAATTTCACCTGCACACAAGGCTTCACTCGGTTAGTACCGCCGACTGTCCTTCTCGGTTTCCACGAACCTGATGCACTGACCCTGATTGCTGAATCCGTACTCCACCCATCGATCTTCCATGCAATCGACTTTCACTTCAGGATCAGCGGTAAAGAAAGACATGATGAGGCCGCTGTTGTCGGCCTGCGTGGCGGTCGCTGCAGCGGCATTGAAAGCCATGACGCGCCGCGTAGTACATCCCACTGCGCCAACCTGACACGCGTCCTTGGGATGGCTTACGGCAGTCGCCGACGAGTTGACGAACTCCACAATGAGATTGCTGCCAGCCGGGTGCGAGTATGAAGTAGTGAAGTCGATGCAGAAGTCGAACGAATTGATGGTTCCAGCACCGGTGGTCGCAGGGATCGTGATGTCACCCGAGAACACCTCGGTCGGCGGCGCGGAGTAATTGTCGTCGAAAACGGTGCTGAGGTTAGTGTTGTCCATCTGGGTCGGACCGAGCTTGACTGTCAGATGCACAGCAGACTGCCGTCCTCCGAACAGCTCGTCATGACGCAGGCAAAGTCCGTCGACCTTCTCGATGTCCAGCTCCGATCCCAGAAATACCTGCTGGTAACGCATGTGCGCACCAGTGTGCGGCCAGATATTGTTCACTTCGCCCATCACAGTGGCATATGCAGCAGGCAGCACGTGCGCTGTTGCAGCGGTGACAGTGACATCTGAAGTAATGTCCGAACGCACTGTCGGCGAAATTCGGGAAGCCTGATCACTCACGGACACGACTGACGTCGTGTCTGCGCACGCCACGAGCAGCAGAATCAACAACGGAGGCAGAAGAAATTTCCTCATGTCACTCTCCGGGCTGGACCATACGATTTGCTACGCTCCTGATCGTGTGACGCGCGAGGAATGCGAGTGTCACGGGGTCGCAAATTGCGCTTACAGGATCACAGGCGAGCCGTAGATTTGTGAGTATGAGAACCGTTAGCAGAGTCGGCTGCTCTGTTTTTTTCATTCTCCTTTCCGCGTCCTGTGCCGACGCACAGCCGGGAAAGAAAAGCCAGCTCGCAACCGTGACCCAGCTCGTAGGGCCGGCGAAAATCGAAATTGTATATCGCAGACCGGTGGCCCGCGGGCGCGAGCTCTTCGGCAAGCTCGTGCCTTATGGAAGGATATGGACGCCGAGTGCAGATAGTGCCGCCCTGTTCACGACATCGACTGATCTCGATGTCAACGGGGCCACATTGCGCGCTGGCCGATATGCAGTGTGGATGATTCCCGACAGTGCAAACTGGACTGTGGTGTTCAGCAAGGTGCAGCCGGTGTTTCATCTCAGGCTTCCTCAACCATCCGACGAAATCCTCCGGGTGAAAACGTCATCGCAACAAGCTGATCACATGGAAACGCTCGGATTCTATTTCCCGATCGTCGACGGCGACTCGGCCATTCTCAACATGCACTGGGGGAAGACGGCAGTCCCCATTCGAATAAAGGCTAAATGAAAGACGAACTCGACGAGCTGTCGCTCGACCCTCAGGACTGGAGCGAAACGCGCGCTCTCGCGCACCAGATGCTCGACCAGGTATTCGACGATCTCGAAAATGTGCGGTCGCGCCCTGTCTGGCAGCGTCTTCCCGATGCCGCCAAGGCAAGCCTTTGCGTTCGAGCGCCGCGAAAGCCTCAATCGCTCGAATCGGTTTACCAGGAGTTTCGACAGAACGTGGAACCTTATGCACTCGGCAATCGCAATCCGAAGTTCTGGGGCTGGGTGATCGGCGGAGGAACACCCGTCGGAATACTGGGCGACATGCTCGCGTCCGCGATGAACACGAATGCCGGCGGATTCGAGCAGTCATCCGCATATGTCGAGAAGCAGGTCATCGACTGGTTCAAGGAAGTGTTTGGATTTCCGCCCGAGGCAACCGGGCTTCTCGTAACAAGCGGATCTGCCGCAAATCTCACCGGGCTCACCGTTGGTCGCGATGCGATCCTCGGCAATTCCGTCGAGGACGGAATTGCAGGAAGAACTGCCTGCGTGTACGCATCGGAGCAGGTGCACAACTCCGTCGACAAAGCGATGGGAGTTCTTGGTCTTGGCCGATCGAGTCTTCGAAAAGTCCGGACGAAGGCGGATTTGTCGATGGATACCGATCACCTTCGTGAGCTTATCGCGGCCGACCGGTCGAACGGGCTGACTCCGATTGTCGTGATCGGAACGGCGGGAACAGTGGCAACCGGTGCAATCGATGATCTCTCGACGCTCGCTGACATTTGTGCGAAAGAAAACCTGTGGCTGCATGTCGATGGTGCATTTGGAGCAATCGCCGGATTATCGGACAGGCTGCGATCGCGAGTGAAAGGAATGGAGCGCGCTGACTCGCTTGCTTTCGATCTGCACAAGTGGATGTCGGTCAACTACGACGCCGGCTGTGTGCTGGTGCGTAATCCGGAAGCTCACATGAAATCGTTCTCGATTCCTGCGAGTTATCTGTCCGCGCTTCCCGGCGGAATCTCAATGGGCGGATATCTGTTCAGCGATCTCGGTATTGATCTTTCCCGCGGTTTCCGCGCGCTCAAAGCGTGGATGAGCATCAAGACTTACGGTTTCGACATGTATGCGCGCATGGTCGAGAAGAACGTTGCCCAGGCTGAATATCTTGCGTCGCTTGTCGAAGCGAATGACAATCTCGAGCTCGTTGCTCCAGTGCCACTCAATGTTGTGTGCTTCCGTTACATAGCGGAGAAACTGGCCGACGCCGAGCTCGACGCTCTCAATGAACGCATTCTCGTGCGGCTTCAGGAGGACGGGCTCGCCGTTCCATCAGGGGTACACGTTGGCGGGAAGTTCGCGCTGCGTGTTGCGAACGTGAATCATCGCAGCAGGAAATTCGATTTCGATGCACTCGCGGCCGACGTCGTGAGGCTGGGCAGTGAGTTGAATCGGTAACGCGGGGGTTGTTCGGATTCTTTGTCTTTATGGCGTGCGATGCAGGTTTCGCATCCGATCAACCATGGAGACAAATCATGACCGCAGTTGCAACCGAGCAGCATTCACTCGATTCGATTCTCGTTCAGCTCAATCAATTTCATCAGCGTGCAACCTACGGCGCAGTTGCCGGAGTGGTGAATTCGTCGCCGAGGTCGCTGATGGTGGGCCGGGATCGCAATCCGGAATCGTCGTGGATCGTCAGCCGGGAGAGTGGACAGCCAACCGGCTACGTCGATGAGCAGAAACACGCGTCGCTTCTGGAACGGGACAGAATCCTCGGATCGCCGGAGGAATTGCGGTCCTGGCTGAGAGAACCGCTCTGAAAACTGGAATGCTGAATACTGAATGCTGACGAAAAGCGCAGTTAGTCAGCATTCAGAATTCAGTATTCCAGATTACACCGATGCAATGATCCTGTTGATCAGCGTAATCAGTGGCGCGGCATCAGCGGGTTGCAGCACTCCGGTGTTGACGAGATCATCGATCTGGTTGAGCAGAGAGTTGAGCTGATTCACCGCCGGTCCACCACGTTCGAACGATGCGATTGCTGCATCCAGCTTCTTCGAGAGTGAATTGGCCGTTGGTGCGTCAATCTTGCCGTTTGTCAGGAGCTCATCGACAATCGCCTTCGCAAGAGCGGCCGCTTGCGCCTGAGTCATTACGGTCGCAGTCGTCGTAACAGTGTCGGAGAGTGTCAACGGATCGGTAACAATCAGCTGAACTGTGTACGTTCCGGCGGCAGCATACGCGTGGGTTACACTGGATCCGGTGCCAGTTGCACCGTCGCCAAAATTCCACGCGTAGTCGAGAGGCTGTCCGTCAGCATCTGACGAAGCTGCGCCGCTCATCGAGATGCTTTCCCCCGGCAGGTAGCCGCTGTACGGACCGTCAACCGCCGCGACCGGAGGAACGGTGCTGCTCTCGACCGCGATTTCAACCGGATCAGGGAGAAGTGCGAGCAGATCATAGCCGCTCAGGGCTTCGACTGAATCGACAGTCGTGAGATACGTATGCCAGTCTACGTTGCGCACGCCTGCGACGTTCGGCATGACCGCCGCATAGACCTGCACGTCATCGTAGCTGTCGACATTCGCGAGTCCCTGATCACGCGGAAGAACCAGCGCAACCTTCCACGTGTAATCGGGAATTACGACTTTGCCTTCGTTCTTCAGGGTTCCATTTTCGCCGGCAACTCCCGCAATGATGTACACCTCCTTGTTCTGAAAGCGTGCAAGATCACCGAGGAAATTTTCCATGTTCGCCCAGGGACCCTGATTCAGATCGGAGGCCTGGGGAACGATGTTGCTGAAGTAGAATGTGAAGGCATTGTCGAGGCTTCCTGACGTTCGATCGAATGAGCGCGCCAGGTGACCGCGATCGATTCCGAATCCGTTGATTGCAGCAGATCCAGTGTACGCGTTCGTCGTATAAGGTGTCGCAATTCCTGCGGCTGCCGGATCGAAGGTGAAGCAATCGCACCGATCCTGTGCGCCGAAGTGTGTTTCCTCGAGATCGTAGCTCACCCAGTTCGGCGTGCCGCGGTTCTTGTTGAATGACGACGTGTATTCCGGATGTGTGATGATGAAGTCATCGCTCGCATCGGAATCAGCGGGAATTCCGAATTCCGTATTCCCCGCGTACATCGCGGAACCGCTCGCTGTTGCGATGGTCGTTGGAAGCGACCAGGTATTGGTGATCGTTCCGTTCTTGATCGTTGCCCGGAACGTTGCTGATCCTGCGGTGATGGCTGTGAACACACCGTCCTGATCGATGCTTGCGACACCCGGCGTTTCAGATGTCCAGACAAAGGCGGTGTCGAGATCGTTGCCGCTCGCATCGGTAAGCGTTGCAAAGAGCTGGTCCTGAAATCCGACCGGAAGCGCAACGTCACCGGGAAGTCTTCCGGAAAACGAAATGCTTGGCGGAGGGGGTGGCGGATTGCATGCATCGAATGTGTTCGGCTGCGGTCCATACCAGTCATCTGCGTAGCGCATCAGTGAGTATGCGTCGGAGCGGCTGCCTGTTTCACGAACGCCGATATCAGTGGAGGTCTGTCCAACTGCGGGTCCGTTTGTCGCCGTGAGGGATCCTTCGTAGGAGATGAAATCCGCCACAACGTTGCCCGTTTTCACGAGCGCGATTCCATCCGGATCGATTCCCGTTGCAGTAGTGGAACCGTTCTGAAGTCCAGGCGCGGCAAAGGTCAGAACGCCACGGCCATCGCACAATGATGGAATTACACCAGTGAGTGCGATCGTGCTGTAGGTCACTCCACCATTACCGTTGTAGAGAACGAGGCTCCATCCGCTGACATTTGTTCCGGCGGGTCCTTCAATCTCGATGCGCTCGTTTGTATCGGTGCCCGAGTTGTCGTAATGAATCTCGGATATGAATGATGGTCCGCTCACATCGGGTGGCGGCTCATCGACCTGCAGGGTGACGGTGTCTGCTTTGCCGCCGGATGTTGCAACTATCGATGCGGTTCCAGCCGATATAGCTGTTGCGACTCCTGTTGCGCTCACAGTCGCAACGGCTTCGTTCAGACTCGACCAGCTGAAGGTTGCGTCGGGGATTGTTGCGTCGACTGAATCCTTTGCAACTGCGGTGAACTGCTGCGTTCCACCTTCGATGATCGTCGCTCCATCAGGCGAGATGGTTACACTGGCGACTGAGCCTGGCGGAATGTCGTTGCAAATGCCGAAGTTGTTCGCGGAAGGTCCGCTCCACACGCCGGAGCCATTGCGCTTCAACGATTGAACGCCGGTAGTTGGATCTACAGGCTCGTTTCCGGCTTCCGCCACGCCGATGTCCGTGGACGTCATTCCTGCTGCCGGACTAGTTGGGCTCGTGCCAGCAGCAACGAAACTTCCTTCATAGGATAGGAACTCAACTACGGCGCCAGTGTTGTCCACCAGCGCAAATCCGTCAGGTGATCCGTTTTGAATTCCATTCAGGCCATAAGTGATGACTACAACGCCTCTGTCACCGCATGTCGTGGGGATTGTCTGCGTCAGACTTGTCGTACCGTACGGAATTCGCGATGCTGCATCGCCGTTATACAGGACAAGCTTCCATCCGGTGAGATCGGTTCCAGCAGGGCCGGAGATCTCGATGCTTTCGTTCGTATCAGTGCCGGAGTTGTCGTAGTGAAACTCGCTCACGCGAACTTCCGGCAGGACCGTCGCAACAATGTCAGTGCTAACCGAGAGCTTCGATTGCGGTGCAGTGATTTCGTTTTCGGAGCACGAAACGGTCAAGAGGCCGAGCGCGGCGAGTGCAGCACTTACGATCCGTAGGCGCATTCGATTTCCTTCGAGTTGGAAGATGGTGTGTGGTTCAGCCGGCGAGATTCAAGGAACGAACAATATCCGCGGGGAAATACTTGTGGTAGGAGCAGCCCTGTAGTGAATCGCCATTTACTTTGAATCGGTCCAGAGTCTGCACTCGGATTCAAGCCAATGCTCACTTTTTTGATCGCCACACAAATTGCGGCAGCACAGCCTGAGTCTCCGGCGCTTCGGCAATTCATCTCCGACGCTGCGGCGGTCAACGCGCAGATACCTGACAGACTCCGCGCGTATCGCGCGCGCGTTGAAACGGAAATGGCGCTCGCTCTGCTCGATTCCGGAAAGCGCGAGCGAACAGCGCAGATAGAGCAGATTGCAAGTGATGTCCGTTTCCGAAATCCCGATCGCTATGACCAGCGGGTGATCGGATACCGCAGCCAGTCAGTCGGCCCGACGTTCTCTCTGATGTCGATCTTCGGCGGGTGGACCACCCCCACACTTTACGGAAATCACCTGCAGCTCGGCGTCACTTCGCCGACTTCGACGAACCGCGCGAT
>DASROK010000372.1:0-11033 GCA_035646915.1 Gemmatimonadaceae bacterium | reverse complement strand
TGCCCGCCGAGAAAATCCCGGCGAATCTGGACCGTAAGCCGATTTCTGAAGGACCAACTGCTGAATACGGAAAGTATCTGGTCGATGCAGGCGGATGTCGCAACTGCCACGGTGACATCCTCGGAGGAGGACAGGAAGGTCCGACAAAGACGCCGAACCTCACGCCGAGTGGCGAGCTGGGAAAATGGACTGAAGCGGATTTTGTGAAAGTGATTCGCACAGGAGTGAGGCCAGACGGCCGGACACTTAGCACGAACATGCCATGGCAGTATATGAGAGGGCTCACCGATACAGAGCTCTCCGCATACTGGGCATACCTGCATTCATTGCCGCCAGCGCCAGTAAAGAAATGAAAGCAGTGAGAAGCCGCTTGAAGCGCAGGAGATAGCTTGGAGTCAGCAACGCGCAAGCGGCTTCTCATTGCAATAGTAATTGCGATTGCGGCGGGGCTTCTCAACTATCACAAGATGCGCCTTGAGCCCGGCGGGACGGCGGGCGATTACACGTGGTACTGGCGCGCAGGGCATGCGCTGCTCGACGGACACAGCCCGTACGATGTCATCAAGCCTGTTGGCCCATATCCGTTCGACGTTGGATTCAACTATCCGATGACGACCGCGATCTTCATGGTGCCATTCGCGAAATTCAGCCCGGCGCTTGGATCGGCGATCGTCATAGGCATCGGGACATTTCTTCTGGCGTTCGGAATCACGCGTGAAGGATTCGGGCGGCTCGCCGTATTTGGAAGCATTCCGTTTTTTGTAATTCTCGAATCCGGGCAGCTCGCGCCATTGATTGCTGCTGCTGCACTGATACCTGCAGTGAGCTGGCTTTCGTCGATGAAACCCAATATCGGACTGGCGTCGGTCGCATACAATCCGTCATTCATGGTGATGCTGCTCAACATCATCGTGCTCATCGTGAGCATCGTGATGTATCCCCACTGGCCGGCGGAATGGCTCGACATGATTCGTCATCGCGCACCGGGTAATTACGGATCGCCGCTGATGATTCCCGGAGGCTTTCTCCTGCTTCTTTCCCTGATCAGATGGAAGCGGCCTGAAGCGCGCCTGCTCGCGGTGATGGCGATTGTTCCGCAAAGTCTTCTTTTCACAGACCAGCTGATGCTCTGGCTCGTGCCGAAGACACGAAACGAAAGCATGATACTCTCGATTCTCAGCTTTCCAGCGATGGTGATGGGCGCGGGACTGGTTGGGCCTAATCCGGGAGTCGCCGCGTATACGCGATCGATGGGACCGCCAATTCTTGCACTGCTTTACCTGCCGTGCCTGATCATGGTGCTCCGGCGTCCGAATGAAGGTCAAATTCCTGAGTGGCCGTTCCTGCGACGAGGTCGTCGATCCCGCCATCGCCAGGACGATCGCGCGCTGGCAGCTTAGGCTGCGCGCGGACATTCCATGCAAGGAGTGGCGGCGTGATGAACGTCGTGACCAGCACCATCATCGCGATTGCGCTGTAGAGGTGCGCAGTCAGTGCCCCGGTCGCGAGCCCCATCTGCGCGAAAATCAATCCCACTTCGCCACGCGGTATCATCGCAATGCCGATCATCGACTTTCTTCCCGCAAACCAGAAAGGTGAATAACCGGCGACGAATTTGCCGATCACTCCAACGACAATGAGCGCGGCTCCAATCGCAAGAACGTGCATATCACCGAGCGTGCTCAGCTCAACTGCTGCACCCACACTCGCGAAGAAAATCGGAACGAAGAAATGCCCGAGCTGTGTAGTCGACTTCTCTATCGCTGCCTTTTGAGGAGTTCCGTAAAGAACAAGTCCGGCGGAGAATGCGCCGATGATTGTGGCTGAGCCTGCGGCGGAGGCGAGCCACGCAAGCAGAAAAGCGAACGCAAGTCCGACAACGCCGAGCACGCCTGACTCATTCACCGTGTCGATCGCACGGAATATCGGAGGCACGAGAAAACTTCCGAGGACGACCGCGGCAATTACAAAGCCGACAGCGATCGCGGTCGTCAAGGTTATGCTTCCGAAGCTCAGGGCAACTCCGCCAACAAGCCCGCTGACGACGGACAGTATGACAAGTCCAACGATGTCGTCGAGCACCGCAGCGCCAAGCACAATCTGACCTTCGGCGGTGTCGAGCTGAGATAGATCGGAGAGAGTGCGCGCCGAGATGCCAATGGATGTGGCAGTGAGCGCTGCGCCGCAGACAATCGCAGGCACAGTCGAGAGTCCAAGCAGCACGGCCACTCCATAGCCGAATGCGAATGGCAGTACGACGCCGACGAGAGCCACGGTCAAGGCTTCGCTGCCGACTTTCATCAGAGACTTGAGGTCGGTATGAAGGCCGATCTCGAACAGGAGAACCAGCACTCCGAGCTCGGAAAGGGCGAGTATGACAGGGTCGGCGGGATCGAGAATGCCGATCACTGATTTTCCCAGGATCACCCCGGCGATAAGCTCGCCGACCACGGCGGGCTGGCCGATCTTCTGAGCGAGAACTCCGAGGAGTTTCGCCGTCAGAAGAAGGGCGACGAGAACGGCCAGCAGATGGGGGATTGAATGCTCAGTCATGAGTAGTAAAGAAAATACCTTTCGGACCTATTTCATGGGGCCGTAACCCTGTAAGTTTTCGGGTCCAGTAACTGTGCGAAGCATGTCGAAAAACGAAGAACGCACCGCGAAGATAGATCGCATCGCCTCCTGCCCTCGAGCGCTGCACAATGCGGTCAATGGTCTCTCAGACGAACAGCTCGACACTCCATACCGGGATGGCGGATGGACCGTACGCCAGGTGGTTCATCATCTCGCTGACTCGCACATGAATGCGTATGCGCGATTCAGGTGGGTGGTCACCGAAGATCACACGACAATCAAGACATACGATCAGGATGTATGGGCCACACTGCCCGACATGAAGATGCCTCTCGCTCCATCGTTGTCGATCATCGATGGCCTTCATGAGCGGTGGACGAATTTTCTTTCGGCGCTGCCGTCTGATGCGTGGTCGCGGAAAGCGACGCATCCCGAGCGTGGAGAAGTCACGATGGATGATCTGCTCGACATCTACAGCGACCATGGGCACAATCACGTGAAGCAGATTACCGACCTCAGGGCTCGCAAAGGCTGGTGAGTAAGTAACGTGCTTCTAGCGGTGACACCGAAAGTGGAGCAGCGACGCACGCTCCGCTTCTTCACTCTGCTGCCGGGAGTTGTCGGCATTCTTGTCGCCGTCATCGGGGCCGCCAGCATTGTGGTGAACCTGGCGGGCGTCCTGCCAACCCGCCCGCCATCGGCATGGGACAAGTTCCTGATGATGCCGATCACCGCGGTTGGATTCATTATCGCGGGCCTGGCACTCGCTGCTGCGCAGAAAAAAGACTCCCGATTGTGGACATGGGTATCGAGAATTCTCGCAGCGATTGTCGGCGGGATGTCGCTGTTCGCTTTGCTCGAATATGCGCTCGAGTGGGACCTTCACATCGACAGGATGTGGTTCACGTCCCTTTCTGGAACGTCGCCATTCGAAGGGTGGGAAAGGATGGCGATCAACTCCGCGCTTGCGTTCGCTCTTTTTGCGCAGGGATTGATCTTCCTCGACGGTGACAGAGAAGACGATGGATTGAGGTCGCAACTGTTTGCGACACTCACACTGATCATCGCGTTCATATCGCTGGTAGGGCAGATCTTCGGGGTTACCGATTTCAATCGGTTCCGGATTTTTTCCGGCATGGCCTTTATCTCCGCTGTCACGTTCACGCTGCTTGGCGGCGGACTTCTATTTTCGCAGCTGAGACGCGGAGTTCCAGCACTCATTGTCGATGACGGCGCCGCGGGATTCGTTGCGCGACGACTGATTCCGGGAGCTGTCTTCGTTCCATTCGTGCTGACAATGTTCCGGTTGTCGGGGGAACGGCGGTTGATCTTCGGACAGCAGCTCGGCGCATCTCTTTACGCGGTTGCGGACATGGTTGTATTCCTGCTGCTCATTGCGTGGAGTGCGCGAGTGCTGCGGGACATCGATCGCAAGCGAGGGGAGCTTCTCGTTCTGGAGCGGGAAGCGCATGAAGCGTCAGAGCGTGCGCGAGTCGAAGCAGAGATTGCAATGACGCAGGCAGAAGCCGCTCGTGCCGAAGCTGAAAGTGCCAACGGTGCAAAGAGCGATTTCCTGGCAGTGATGTCGCATGAGCTGCGCACCCCTCTCGCTGCGATCATGGGATACCAGGAGCTGCTGGCGGATGGGATCACGGGCCCGGTGACTGAAGCACAGGCGCAGCAGCTTGGAAGAATCAAAGTCAGCGCGCGTCACCTTCTTTCGCTGATCGACGAGATTCTCACCTTCACGCGTCTCGATGCAGGCCGCGAGACAGTAATCCCCGAGCCGATCGATCTCGATGACGCGCTCAAGGATGCCGGCGAAATTGTCGAGCCGCTGGCGACTGCGAAGAAGCTGGAGCTGAAAATCGTCTCGCCCGGCCGTGGATCGATGATCGAAAGTGATTCAACCAAGATCCGCCAGATTCTCGTGAATCTCCTGTCGAACGCCGTAAAATTCACGGAAACCGGCAGCGTCACAGCGGAAGCAAACCTGCTCGGCAGAGATTTTCTCCTGAAAGTCACAGACACAGGAATCGGAATTCAGCAGGAAAACATTCACAGGATTTTCGATCCTTTCTGGCAGGTAGAGCAGAAAGCCACTCGTCGCGCGACTGGCACCGGTCTCGGCCTTACAGTTACCAAGCGCCTTGCGAACCTTCTCGGGGGAGATGTCGATGTAGCAAGCACTCCGGGCCAGGGCACGACTTTCACCGTGCGACTGCCGGTGAAAGTTCCACACATCGGCGAGCTCAAGCTTGCTGAAGACAAACCACTACATCAAAAGCGAACTGCATGATCAAAAACTTCGTCGGACTGAGCGCGACATGTGTCGCGCTTTCATTGGCCGCGTCACCGCTTTGCGCACAATCGAAGACTCCACTCGCTGACAAATACAGGCCGGCTGCAGACAGGATGATCGCTGCCGCGCTTGCGGACAGCTCAGCGTGGAACAGACTCGCTCTCCTGACTGACAAATTCGGACATCGGCTGAGCGGATCAGCGAGTCTTGAAGCCGCGATCGACTGGATACTCGCGGAGATGAAGAAAGACGGGCTGCAGAATGTGCGAGGCGAGCCGGTGATGGTGCCGCACTGGGTTCGCGGCGAAGAATCAGCGACGCTCATGAGCCCGCGAAAGGCGCCGCTCCACATGATCGGCCTTGGCCGAAGCATTGGAACTCCGAAGAGCGGAATCACTGCCGAGGTCATGGTGGTGAATGATTTCGACGAGCTGACGCGGCGTGCTGCGGAAGCGCCCGGAAAAATCGTGCTTTTCGACGAGCCGTTCGTCGGATACGGTCCAACGGTTCGATATCGCAGCGGTGCGGCGAATGCTGCATCAAAGGTGGGCGCAGTCGCAGCGTTGATCCGCTCAGTGTCGTCGTTCTCGATGCAGAACCCGCACACTGGCGCGATGAACTACGACTCGACGGTCAAGAAAAAGATTCCCGCCGCTGCGTTGAGTGTCGAGGATGCGATGATGGTTCATCGGATGATCAATCGCGGCGACAAAGTCGTGATCAATCTCAAGATGAGCGCGGAGACGCTTCCGGATGCGCCGTCGCGCAACATCGTCGCAGAAGTAGTGGGATCTGAAAAACCAGATGAAGTCGTGGTGCTCGGCGGACATATCGACTCATGGGATGTCGGGAATGGTGCGATGGATGACGGCGGCGGAGTGGTCGCTGCATGGGAAGCTGTGAACCTCATCAAGCGGCTCGGCCTCAAGCCGCGTCGTACTGTTCGTGTTGTCGGATGGACCAACGAAGAGAATGGAAGCCGCGGCGCCAACGGATATCGCGATGCTCACCGTGCTGAAGCTGACAAGCACATGCTTGCGATGGAGTCGGACAATGGTGTATTCAAGCCGTTCGGGCTTGGAGTCACGGCAGGTGAAGGTGGACTGGCGATGACGGCCGACATCGCGTCGCTTTTCAAATCGTTCGGTGCAGACTCTGTCGCGAATGGTGGTGTCGACGCGGATACAGGGCCGTTGAGCGCGCTGGGCGTTCCGACAATGTCTCCCCTTGTCGATGGAACGACGTACTTCTGGTATCATCACAGCTCAGCGGACACAATGGATAAGCTGAGCCCGAGAGAGATTGCTGAATGTGTGGCGTTGATGGCGGTCACAGCATACATCGTTGCAGACATGCCGGGAGAATTGCCGCGCGTGGCACCAAGTGCTAGACGCGGTTCATTATAGGCGGGATCTCATCGAGCAGCTCGCGGGCGAGGTAGCCGATTCTTCCGACTCGTTTCGCGAGGCGGTTGCCTGCGGAGCCGTGAAGAAACACTCCCCACAGAGAGGCGTGCAGTGGCTTGGCGCCTCTCGCGATGAGACCGGCAACAACTCCAGCGAGAGTGTCACCGCTGCCTGAAGTTGCGAGTCCGACATCGCCCGCATCGTAGCAGAATAAATCTCCGCGGGGCGAGGCGATGAAGGTGCGAGATCCTTTCAGTACGACGATCGTATTGAGTGTCGATGCAGCTTGCGCTGCAATCTCTTCGGGATTGTTCTCAATTTCGCGCTCGGACTTTCCGGTTATGCGAGCCATCTCGCCCGCATGTGGTGTTATCACCGCGGTGTCTCCGAAGCGGTGAAGTGAATCCGGTGAATCCGCAAGTGTGGCGAGTGCGCCGGCGTCGAGAACAAGCGACCCGTTCTTACGAGTGTCGAGCAGGCTCCACACGAACTTTCTTTCAGCGTCATTGCCAGTCATACCCGGGCCAATGAGCAATGCGTCAGCTTTAGCGATGAGCTCGCGTAAAGTTCCGGCAGATGCAGCAGCAATGCAGCCTTCAGGAGTTTCATCAAGCCCAACCGAGAGAGCTTCGGGAACTGCAATGCCGACCAGTGGCGCGATCGAGCGGCAGGTTGCGATTTGAAGCTTGCCTGCTCCTGCGCGAAGCGCCGCAATCCCTGCAAGGACAACAGCGCCGGGAAGTGAGACTTCACCGCCGACGACAAGGACTGCGCCGCGCGCGTTCTTGTCTTCATCGCCGAGAGGTCTGGGAAGCGGCCAATCCTCGAGAAGGGCACGAGTGACGCGCGCAGCGTGTGCCTTACTTCGCCGCGACTTTGGCATCCGGCTTCGATGTGACCTGTGCGCCTGCTTCCTCGAGCGGCGCTACGAAGTTGAAGAGCTCGAGAAGCAGTGAGCCTCTGGGTCCGGTTGCCTGATCATAGCAGTACGACGTAACCGAGCAGTTCGCGATTTCATTCTCCTTGTCGATCTTGAGTATCTGTTCTTCGGTCATGTGCTCGAGGAGGTAGCGCATGCAGAGAACCACGACGGAGTGTCCGACAATCAGCACGCGCTCGCCGCAGTACTCGCGCGACATCATCTCTGTTGCGCTGCGCAATCTGAGAATGACGTCGCACCAGCTCTCGCCACCTGGTGGCCGATGGTAAAATTTGCCGAGGAGTCGGCGGAATTCAGCTTGATCGGGGTGATAGGCTTCGATGCCGACTTTCGTGAGGCGGTCGAGGATGCCGAACTCTTTTTCGCGGAGCCGCTCGTCGACAACGAGAGTGTATTTGTCTTTCGAGAGACCAGCGGAGCTTGCGACGATCTCGGCTGTGTCTCTCGCGCGCAGATATGGCGAAGTGAGGATGATGTTGGGCGTGCGGTCGTCGGGCAGGGACGCGAACCATCGTCCGAGTGCTTCGGACTGCTGGACTCCCAGGTCGGAGAGCGGGATGTCGACATCGCGGACATCGAGGTCGATTCTGCGATCGCCTGCCAGGGTGGCGGCTTCGCGTGCGACGTTGCCGGCGGATTCGCCGTGGCGCACGATGTAAAGTCGTTCCGGCCAGATGAGGTTTCGGGTCACGGTCTTGCTTACTGTCAATTCATGTACCAGAGACGAATGCTGAATGCTGAATGCTGACTACTGAAATGGATGAGCGATGGTCGAGCTATCCCGAGACGGTCTTGTACTTCTCGGGGGATCCTCAAGTGATGGTGGATCTTCGCGTCGACGTTTTGCCGGCGTTACGAGGAGGGCTGGCTGCTTTGGGGCTCGATCGAGAGTTCGCGGTGCTGACGGCGTTCAATCCCCGCGGTGTGGATGTAAGTGAGGTCGAGAACAATCGCAGAATGAAGGAGCTCGAGGCCGAGCTTACCAGCTCAGGTGATTCATTCGTTCGCGTGGATGCCTGCTCGCCGGATCGCAGCCATTGCGAGTGCAGCGTTGCTTTGTCAGCTGAATTCGATCGCGCGATCGATATCGCAAAGAGGTGGGAACAGGTTGCAATCTTCTGGTTCGATGGTCAATCGTTCTGGATTTACGGAGCGATTGAATCCATCGAACCAGTGAGACTGCCCGTGCGTCAAGCCAGAGGTTTGTAGCGGTACCCAGCTACTCCCTGCTTTGCGTTGTGCAGCTTGAACTCAGCCTTCTTTTTCGGTGCGACAGGGCCGACTGTCTGAGTTTCGGTGAAGAGAACGTTTCCATCCATGCCGAGGAATTCGACAGTCATCGTGAATGACTTGGGAGTGGTGCCGCGATTCTCGATCTCACCAGCGAGCGTGGTGCCGTCGGAATTTCTCGAGAACTCGGTGAACGTAACCTTCACCGGCAGCTTCTCAGACTTCGTGCTCCAGTATACGAGCGAGTCGTTGTAGATCTTCTGCGTCTTGGAATCCACCTTCTTCTTCAGTTTCCCCGCGAACTCATACGCGTAGAGCATGTAGTTGTCGGGGTTGCTTGGATCCATCGCGACAAGCTTGTCGATGAACGGAGCGGCCTTTTCATTCTCTCCAGCCTGGAGAAGGCTTGCTGCGATGTTGTTCAGTGCATCACGCGAGTAGGGATTCTTCCTGAGCGTTGCATCGAAGAGCTTCGCCGCCTCGTCCGGCTTCTTCATCTGCGCTGCAATGACACCGGCCTGAAGAAGCGCGCCTTCGCCGTACTTGTCGGGATTCGCGAGCATTCCGGTGTAGATGTTAGTCAGGCGCACACTGTCGCCCGCTGCAACGTACAGCTCCTGCAGGCTTCGCACTGCGACGGTGCCTTCGACATTGTCCTGCGAGTAAACCAGCGGTTCCCACGCTGCAATCGCTTCCTTCGCCAGCGTCTTCTTCTCTGCGCCGGTCGCCGCGCGGGCGCGATCGGTCAGAGTCGAAGCTAGCTCATACTGCGCGCGCGACTTCACATCGGCGTAGGCAGTGTCGTTTCCGGAAGCGGCTACCACCTGCTTCTGGTACTCGACCATCTTCGCAAAGTCTTTCTTCTGCTTGGCGATGCTGGCGAGAACGGTGTACGCGTAAGGCGATTTCTTGTCGAGAGTAAGTGACCGGTTCGCGTAGATCTGTGCAGAATCGAGCTTGTTCGCGTTGAGCGCATTGATCGCTGCGTTCGTAACGTTGAGCCACGCTTTCTGCTGCCTGAACGGCCCCATGTACTCCGCACAGTTAGGCGAGCTCTTCTCGACTATCGAGATCATCGAGTCAGCGGCCGCGTACAGATCGATGGTCGCTGTCGGGTCAGTCGAGATTCCAATAGCGGAGCGAGGTCCGACGGGCTGAATAGCCGGCTGCTCGAGAAGCATCACATAGGCGGATGCGAGCAGGAATGCGCGCCCGACTGGATTTTCATTCTTGAGGGTCGGCGCATTGAGTGATGCAACTATGTCCTTGAGGTCCTTAGTTGGATCGCCGCTCTTGGCCGCCTGGTTGGCTTTGGTGAGCGACAGCGTTGCGCGGGCGACTGCCTGCGGCTTGCCCTGCTCGATCTCACACACCGGACCTGAGGCAGCCGGCGGGGCTGGCGGTGTCTGTGCCAGTGCCGGAAGCGCGCCTACTATAGTAGCGGCGGTGAAAAGTGTGGGGAAAATGACTTTCATCAAAAAGAGCTCCTGCTTTCGGTGGAGTGCACACAGCATGGCCGCCCGTATAAAGGAACGGTGCGGCAGGAAACGGTCTGATGTTTGGATTTGCGACGAGTGTAATATACCCGCCCCTGACTGGGGTTCCCACTATCTTCCCAGTCCGATGAAATCGGTTTAATAGTAACATAATGAAACTAATTGCGTTGCTTCTTGTGCTGTCCCTCACAGCGTGCGCGCCCGAGCCCACTGCGCCTTCGGATGAGAGTCTCGCAGGCACCTGGAACTCGACGGTTCACGTTTTCACGATATCCACGATGCGAATGCAGCTCGTGCAGGAGCCGCAGGGGATTGTGAGCGGCCAGTGGTTCATTCGTGCGGACGATGCTTCCGAAAGGTCCGGATCGATCATCGGACGCAACAGCGTAGCGCAGGCCGAGATTCAGTTCCTGGGCCTCGGCCAATTCGAGGGAGCACACGTCGAAACGAACACACTGCGAGGAGTGTTCGCGATAGGTGAGCATTTCGAGAATATCAGCTTCGTCCGCGGGACGGCGGCTGCACAATGAGCACTGTGTCTCTTCATGGAAAAGCAATCAACCATCTCAGGAAGACCGATCCTGTTCTCGGAGAAGTGATCGATGCGGTCGGGCGGTGCACGCTTGCTCCCCGGGTCGAGTGGACGCACTTCGATGCGCTCGTCCGATCGATTGTCTACCAGCAGCTCTCAGGAAAAGCTGCCGCGACGATACACGGAAGAGTTCTGACTCTGATTGGCGACGGTGCTGACACTCCGCGCAGGATAGTCGCAACTTCACACGATGCATTGCGCGCTGCAGGCCTGTCGAATGCAAAAGCAAGCTATGTCAGAAATCTGGCCGAGCATGTGCTCGACGGCTCGCTGCCGGTGGAGAGTCTCGATCAGATGAGCGATGACGAGATCATTGCCGCGCTGACTCAGGTGAAGGGAATCGGGAAATGGAGCGCGCAGATGTTCCTGATGTTCCGTCTCGGGCGGCCGGATGTGCTGCCGGAGGCTGACCTGGGAGTGCAGAAGGGGATTCAAAAAGCCTACAGGTTGCGGAAATTGCCGACTCCGGCGCAGGTTCTGCGGCGTGGAGAGA